>CAZVAX010000020.1:0-43091 GCA_964625215.1 uncultured Anaerolineaceae bacterium
AAGCAATCCCTTCGTGCAACCAGGAGACTGCTTCGTCGGGAAGCGCGCCCTCCTCGCAGTGACGGAGGAATCTGTGATTTACTGAGATTGCTCTACAATCTCACCTTGTCGCGATACTAGCGCTCTTCGAGCAGGGACATGAACATCTCCGCGATGCGCGGTTCGAAATGCGTACCAGAGAGAGACAGGAGATGTTCGCGCACCTTGTCCTCCGGCCAGGCCGCACGGTAGGGACGATCCGAACGCAGCGCATCCCAGACGTCCACCACGGCAAACAAGCGCGCCGCCAGTGGGATTTGCTCGCCTTTCAGGCCGCGCGGGTAGCCGGTCCCATCCCAACGCTCGTGATGACAATAGGGAATGTCGAGCGCGGGATGCAGGAATTCGATCGGCGACAGCATCTCGTACGCAAACACCGGGTGCTTGCGCATCATCTCCCACTCCTCCTCCGTCAGTTTGTCCGGCTTCAGCAGGATGTGGTCCGGCACCCCCAACTTGCCGATGTCGTGCAACAGCGCCCCGCGCCGGATGTGCACGATCTTCTCCGCCGGAATGCCCATCCGTTCCGCCAGCCGCACCGTAAAGTCGGTGACGCGCTGGGTGTGCCCCTCGGTTTCTTTGTCGCGCAGGTCCATGGCTTGCGACCAGCCGGCGATAGTGGCGTCGTAGGCCAGCGTCAGGTTGAGGTTGGAGCGTTGCAGGTCGCCGAACATCTGCGCGTCGTCAATGGCGATGGCGGCTTGACCGGCCAGCGTTTGGAGGAAGTCCAGCCAGTCGGCGCCGGGTTCGAGCGGGGAACGCTGGAAGATTTCGAGGGCGCCTTTGAGATGTCCCTTGGCCAGGAGCGGAATGGCGTAGAACGATACGAAGTCTTCGCCCGCGATGGATCCGCTTCGGTGGAAAACGGGATCGGCGCGGATGTCGTGTACGAAGATCGAACGCCGTTCGAGCGCGGCCTGGCCGGAGTATTTCTCTCCCAGTTTGATGCGCCGGTCGAAAATGGAGTTGGAGCGAAAGCCCTTGCCGGCCGCAAATTCAAGTTCGGTCAGGCCCGCGTTGAAGAGCAGGATGGCCGCGGCATCCACCCTCAGGAGGGAGGTCAGGTGATCCAATAGAATCCGGAGCGTGACTTGCACATCGAAACTGGAGGCGATGGCGCTGTCTATGGAACGCAGGGCCGAGAGTCGCTTCACCTGTTGGGCAGTCTCATCGTGCAGGCGGGCGCGCTGAATGGCGTTGCCGGCCATATCGGCGATGGCGGTGAGCAGGCGTTTTTCGTCTTCGCGGAAACCATGACGGTCGGCATACCACAGGTGCATGACGCCGATGACGCGCGCTTCAGCCTTGAGCGGCAGAGAGATGCCGCTGGTGAGGCTCTGGATGAATTCCACCTCGTGCGGCAGGGGCTGGTTGGTGGGGTCTGCCCGCCAGTCGGTGGTGACGTAGATTTCACCGCGCTCGCCCACCCAGCCGGTGACGCCCTGGCCGGGACGGTGGCGCAGGCTGGCGGTGTCGGTCTGCCAGCGGCCGTCGGCGGTCATCCAGCCCTGCGAGACCCACGCGCCGCTGGCTTCCTCCCACAGGTAAATCGAGCCGGCGTCCGCTTCTGCCGCTTGCGCGGCCCGCTGGATGAAGAGCGGCAGCATTTCTTCCACCGTGTGCGCCTGGCGCAGGGCAGACGAGAGCGATTGCAGAATTTCCAGTTCCTGCAGGCGCGCTTGAATCTCCTCGAACAGGCGGGCGTTTTGGATGACCAGCGCGGCAGAGGCGGCAAAGCTGACCAGGCGGTTCAGGTCTTCCTGGGTGAAGGCGCCTTTTTGCGTGGAATCGAGCGAGAGGACGCCGATGACGCGCTCCTGGATGAGCAGCGGAACGGCGATGGCGCCGTGTATCTGGCGGGCTTCCTCGATCTCGCCATCGTAGCGGATTTCAGGGTCGGCGCGGGCGTCGCGGATAAGCACAGGCTGACGCTCGCGGGCGGCGCGGGCGCTGTAGCCCGAATCGCTGGCGAAAGCAAAGTCCTTCAGGCGCGGATCAGTGTATCCGTTCAGAGCGCGGACCCTCAGCCTGCCATCCGCTTCGAGCAGCAGGACGCCCCCCTTTTCGGCGGCGGGGATGGCGTGGCGGGCGGCTTCGAGCAGGCGTTCGAGCAGCGACTGGAGTTCGAGCGACTCGCCCAGCGCCCGCGCCAGCATGGCTTGCGCTTCGAGTTGGCGCTCGTGATGTTTGCGGGCGGTTATATCCTGCTTGACGGTGATGAAATGGGTAATCGCGCCATTCTCATCCTTCACCGGCGTGATGGTCATCTCTTCATCGTAGAGCGAACCGTCCTTGCGCTGGTTCACTAATTCCCCATGCCATATTTTCCCAGCCAGGATGGTATTCCACAAATTTTCATAGAAGCGTTGGTCTTGCTTACCCGATTTGACCAGGTCGCGCGGGTTGCGCCCGAAGACTTCATCGGGGACTTTGTAACCGGTCAGGGCGGTAAAGGCTGGGTTCGCCCACTGAATGAATCCCTCACGGTTAGAGATGATAATGGAGTTGGCAGAGGCTTCCAGCGCAGCGCTTTGCAGGCGAAGTTTGCCTTCCGCTTCGATACGCTCGGTGATGTCGCGGTAATTGATGACAATGGCGTTCACCGCCGGGTCATCCAGGAAGTTGCTGGCGACAGCCTCAATCCAGCGGTATTCACCGTCGGCGCGTTTCATGCGGAAGACTCCGCTTTGGCGGCTGCCGGGCGCTGCGGCGAGTTCGGCAAGCTGGCGCTGTACCCATTCCAGGTCTTCGGGATGTGCCAGTTCAAGAATGTTACGCCCGAGAAATTCATTGAAGCGGTAACCGAGCAGGCTGTTCGTGGAGGGGCTTTCCCACAACAGATTACCCTGCGCGTCGAGCAGGGAGATGAAGTCCAGCCCGTTGGCGACCAGGGCGCTCAGGCGGCGCTCGCTGCTTTTGACCGCTTCCTCCGCCTTTTTCCGCTTGGTAATATCCTCCGAAGCGCCTTCGTAATACAGCAGGTTTCCTTGTTCGTCGCGCACGGCATGCATATTTTCGGAGACCCAGACCCTGCTCCCGTCTTTCCGATAGACTTCCGATTCGAAACCAACAACAAATCCCTGCTCTTCTATCAACTTTTTAAATTCTTCCCGCCGTCCCGGTTCAACATAGAATTGAGTGTTGAGGTCATTAACGCTGGACATCAATTCTTCAACCGAGTCGTATCCTAATATGCGCGCCGTAGCGGGATTGGCGGTGATGTATCTTCCTTCGGGAGTAGTTTGTGTGATGGCCTCCACTGCATTCTCGAAAATGTTCCGGTATTTTTCTTCGGCTTGTTTGCGCGCGGCCAATTCACGGGCGTTGTTGATCGCGCCCGCCACACTGCTCGCCAGCAAGGACAATAACCGCACATCCGCTTCATCGAATTGGCGCGTGGCGTCGTCCATGCCGTACGCCACCAGCACGCCGACCAGCGCGCCGCGATAGAGCATGGGGACTTCGATCACGGCCCGAAAGGGGATACCCGCATAGCGGTTGGAGCGATGCGGCCATTGGCTGTAATCGTTCACGATCAGGGGTTGGCGCGATTCGGCGACGCGTCCGGCCATCCCTTCACCCATCTGCAACGTAACGCCGATGGGAATCTTTTCATGCGTGCTGGCGACCACCCGCAAAGAATTGGTCGCCTCCTCGAAGAGGTAAATTCCGCCGCCCGGCACACCCAGCAATTTGGCCACGCGCGCGATAATCGTATCCAGCAAATCGGGGAAATCGCTCTGCCCGGCGATCTCGGAGGCGATTTCGTAGAGCGCGGCAAATTCCTCGGCCCGCCGGCGCAGAGACTCTTCAACCTCGCGCTTTTCGCGCTGCAGGCGTTTATCTTCCAACGCGTGGGTGACAGCCTGTCCGAGGCGGGCGATGCGGTCTTTGATCACGTAGTCCGCCGCGCCTTGCTTCATGGCTTCGACGGCTTTCTCTTCCCCGATTATGCCGGAAACAAGGATGAAGGGAATGTCCAACCCGCGTTCGCGCATCAGCCGCAGGGCGGTCACGCCGTTGAATTGGGGCAGGTTGTAATCGGCCAGGATCAGGTCGAGCGAGGGATCGAGCGCGGCGAGGAAATCGGACTCGGTCTCCACACGCTTCCAGTCCGGTTCGTAGCCCGCGATGCGAAGTTCCGCAAGGGCCAATTCGGCGTCGGAGGGATTGTCTTCGAGGAGCAGGAGGCGAAGGTTCATGGGATCACCGGCGGCTGGTTCAACAAAGCCCAATACATTCCCAGGATGCGCGCCGATTCGGTGAATTGTTCGAAATCCACCGGCTTGACCACGTAACTGTTGACCCCGTAGTGGTAACTTTCGATAATGTCGCTCTCCTCGCGCGAGGAGGTCATCACCACCACGGGAATGAGGCGCGTGCGCGGGTCGCTCTTGACGCGCTTCAACACTTCCAGCCCGTCCACTTTGGGGAGTTTCAAATCGAGCAGAATCACCTTCGGCGTGGGGTTGGCGTTGCGCCCGGCGTACGCGTCCGCGCCGAAAAGAAAGTCCAGGGCCTCCGCGCCGTCGTGAAGCCACACGATGCGGTTGGCGATGTTCTTTTCGCGCAGGGCGTGCAGGGTGAGTTCGGCGTCGTTGGGGTTGTCTTCCACCAATAGAATTTCCACCAGTTCATCTTGGTTCATTGCTAACTCCGTCAAATCGTGAAATAGAACGTCGCGCCATGGCCTTCTTCGGCCTCGGCCCAGACCGTCCCGCCGTGACGTTGAACGATGCGCTGGACGATGGCCAAACCGACGCCCGTGCCTTCATAGTCTTCGGCGCGGTGCAGGCGCTGGAACACGCCAAAGAGTTTATCGGCGTAACGCATGTCGAAGCCGACGCCATTATCGCGCACGTAGTAAACGCCCGCAAGGCGCGAACGGTTCTTTTCCGACGGGTGGAGCGGGGAGGCGCTCTCATTCATGCAGCCCACCTCGATCGTCGCTTTCGCGCGCGCCCGCGTGAACTTGAGCGCGTTGGTCAACAGGTTGAAGTAGACTTGTTTGAGCAGGCCCGGGTCGGCCCGGCAATCGGGCAGGTCGCCGATGATGAACTCGACCTGCCGTCCCTCCTGCTCGGCGCCCAACTCCTCCAGCGCGCGCTGGACGATGACGCGCGGCGAGACGGTTTCCTTTTTGAGGGCCTGCCTGCCGAGCCGCGAGAGGGCCAGCAAATCGTCCACCAATTGGCCCATCTGGCGGGCGTTGTCGCGTATGAGTTGGAAGTAGCGCGCCCCTTCGGCGTCGAGGGAGGCGGCGTGACGATCGAGCAGGATGCGCGTGAAACCGTCTATGGCGCGCAGGGGCGCGCGCAAGTCGTGCGAGACGGAGTAGGCGAAGGCCTCCAATTCCTTGTTGGCCGATTCCAGTTCGGCGGTGCGTTCGCGCACGCGTTGTTCCAGTTCCTGGAGCAGGTCCACGTTTTCCACCGCGCGCGCCGCGGCGTCGGCAAGCGTTTGCATGAGTTGCACTTCCACGTCGGTGGGCTGGTAATGCCTGGCCCAGTAGCAACCGAGGGCGCCCAGCGGATCGTTGACCCGTATCGGGACCATCGCCAGGCTGTTCACGAAGGTCGGCCGGTACATTTCCAGGGAAATTCTTCTATCGGCGTAAATGTCTTCGATCACAACCGGCTGTTTGTTCAACATCACCCAACCGCCGATGCATTGCGAGATCGGGAATCGCTGTCCCTTCCAGAGCGGACTGATGGCGTCTTCGTCGGCGTAATAACAGAGGTCGCCGTCGCGCAGGATGAAGGCGACCCCATCGGAGTTGGTGAGGCGGCGGGCATAGAAGCGGACGGCGGCCATCACGGTTTCCAATGTTCGCGCCGCGGCCAATTCCTTGATCGCGGTGATCAAGACCTGCAGGCGAAAGTTAAGCGTCTCGATTTCTTCCTCGGCTTGTTTGCGCTCGGTGATATCGCGCGAGACGACCAGTATTTCGTCGCCGCCTCCGCTCTTGATGGGCGTCAGCCAGGTGCTCAACCAAATGACCTCGCCTTGAAAACTGAGAGGCTCTTCCACATAAAGCGGCTTGTCCCGCTCCAGGGCTTTTCGCAGGTTCGCCTTCTGATGCGCGGCATTATCGGGCGGGAAGATCTCCGCAATGTCCTTTCCAACCAGTTCGCTCGGGGTGGTATGAAGCAGGAGCGCCGCGAAGCCGTTCGTATACTTGATCACGCCTTCGGCGTTCAACAAAATGATCATATCGAGCGACGACTCGGCCAAACTCCGGTAGCGCTCTTCGCTCAGCCGCAGGGCCCCCTCCGCCACCTTGCGCTCGGTAATCACGTCGAACACCGCCACAAAAAATTCCTTCTCCGGGCTGTATACGGAAATGGAAAACCACATCTGCATGGCTTCGACAAATATCTCGAAATGTTCGGCTCTGCCGGTCAGCGATACCCGGGCGTATCTGTTGAACAATTCCGGATCGGCCTCGCGGATGCCTGGGATGACCTCCGTGGCTCGTTTGCCCGCGACGCCTTTCAGTCCCGTCAGCGTTTCGAAGGCGTCATTCACCTCCAGGTAAATCCAGTCCTGCGCTTGATCGTTCTCAAACACCATTTGACAATAGGCATATCCTTCAACCATATGCTCGAATAACCCGCGATATCGTTCTTCCGACTGTCGCAACGACTCCTCTGCGCGTTTGCGTTCGCTGATATCGCGAGTGATGGTGAGGATATGCGGCTCGCCATTTAACCGGATGACCGCGGCCGACAACAGCCCGTCGCGCGTCGAACCGTCCTTGGCGCGGAAGCGCGCCTCGAAGTTTTCGGCCCGGCCTGTAGCCTGCACAGCAGAGGCGATCGCCCGCCGATCTTGCGGGTCTGCCCAAATGTTAATCTCGAGCGAGGTTTTACCCAGCGCTTCCTCCGCCGTGTAACCCAGGATGCGCTCGAACCCCCGGTTGACCGACACAAACAGCCCATCCTTGAGCCGCGTGATCGCCACCGCGTCGGGGCTGGTGTCGAAAGCCAAACGGAATTTTTCCTCGCTGACCCGCAACTCTTCCAGGGCTTGCACCCGCGCCCGGTATTCGGCCAGACGCTGTTGCCGCCAAACGCCAAACAATCCCGCGCCGGAAGCCAACACCAGCGCGCCGAAAAAAGCCACCGTCTGCCACAGGCGCGCCCGCAAGGGAGCAAAAACCTCCGCCTTGTCCATGCGCGACACCAGGAACCAATCCGAATTCGACACCGGGCCGACCGCGCCAATGACCGGCTCGCCGCGATAATCAATCCCTTCCACCGCGCCGCTTTCACCGAGAACGGCCTTCACTGCCAGCACGTCGGCGTCGGTCAGCGGAGCGCTCCGTTCCAACGCGGCGTCCGGGTCGAAGCGCAGGGGGGTTAGATAAACCAGTTCATCTCCCTCGCGGCGCACGAGCAGGGTCTCGGCCGTGTCGCTTGGCGCGGGCCAGGCGGATAGATACGGATAAAGATAGGTGTTCGGGTCAATCTCCAAAACAAGAATACCCAGGGGTTGGTTCACATCCAGTTCGGCGTAAATGGGAACGAGGATGGACAGGTGGATTTCCTGGTCGGAAGCGTGCCGGTGAAAATCAAGGAATACTGCCTGTCCTCCCTGCAGGGTGGGGGAAATCTCCGTCAGGATGTGCGCGTCGACCGCCCCTACTCCGTTGGAGGAGGAGATCCGCACTGCGCCTTCGGTATCCAGTAAATAAATGTGGCGATACTCGTAGGATTCTTTCAGGCTATCCAGCCAGGCTCGAAGCCTCTCCGCCGAGGTCGGATCGCCTGGATTCTCGATAAGTCCCTCCACCAGTCCGGCAAAGGCGGCATTCTGGCGCAAAATTTCAGCGTCGCCCAATCGTTCGTTACGCCAATCTTCCAATCCATGTATTTTGAGCGTGGCGATGGCGAATAACTGCTCTTCCACCTGGACGTGAAGATTGCGCTCGAAATTGATGAAGGAAAGATATCCCACGGCGGCCACCCCGCTCACCAGCAGACAGAACGCCAACAGGAACATCCCCAGCGATCGTTTTTCCCCGGCATCCGAACCCCGCGTTTTTTCCAACTGCGCCGCAGCGTCTTTCTTCAAAAAGTCGTATCGAAACACCGCCACCGACGCCAGCGCCGCGGCCAGCGCCAGGCCCGGAATAGTGGGATTGATTCCGCCCTTCGGCACAAAATTAAAGATGGCCACGCCGGTGAGCATCACCGGAACCAGCGCCGAGGCCGTGATACAAATCGCCTGCAGGCGATAAAGGGAAGCGATGCTCCACGCCGCTCGCATCAGCAGAACGGAACCTGCCAGCGTGAGCGACTGCGAATAAAACGAATGCACGAGGAACCAAAAGCCGGGAACGCGCAAAGCCACATCGGCGATCCAGAACGGACCGTCCGGCCGGAATCCCACCTCCTGCTGTACCCACAAAGAATGCCAGCCGCTCGTCCACAGCATGACCTGGGTGACGGCTGGAATGACGAACAGCCCTGCAACCAATCCCTTTGAACGCCAGGCGCGCCGCCCGCTGTATTCCAACACGAACAAAAACCAGAGCGGAGGAATGACCGCGAACGAAAGGAATCGCGTCTTGAACCAGAACAAAGCCAGCGCCTGGCTGGGACTGAGCATCGAAAGGGCTTCCCCTAGCGCGGCGAAGCACATGGTCAACGCCAGCCAAAAGTAAAAATGACTGCCGGCCACGTTCTTCTGCTTCCATGCCTGCCATGCAAGAAAGCCGGTCAGCGCGACCGCCAGGATCACCATTCCAAAATAAAAGCCAGCCTGCCAAGACAACTCGTCAGCCTCCTATTGGAACGGGGAGAACGCCAAAGCGCGACCACTCCCCGCCTCGCTCCGGACCTCGGTCCGGCCGCGGTTTGCCTCGGTCTGTTTTCTCCACACGGGGAGAGCCGGCCCGATGCCGCGCGCCGAGATAAGGAAGCGTCCCCCGCTTCCTTGCCGGTTACCTCCAAATGCATTCCAATACGTCATTTCGCGCCGCCACAAAAAAAGGACCCGTAATATGCCGCTGGCAACCACTCTCCAACCCATCCAGATTTCCAGCCTGGGTTGGAAGGCTTTCTCTGACAACAGCGAGGCGGCCAACATGTCTTCAAGCCAAAACCATGCGCCCCAAAAATAGTATAGAACAGGGCAACCGAAAGGTCAATCATGAAAATGGGAAATTTCACATCCACCTCCTCATGAACAGGTTGAAACTTTGGGACTTGTTGGATAACCAGGACGATTGAACTTCGGCTCGATTTGTCCCAATTTCAACGAGTTGGCGACCAGTCATGCCCATCCTCGTCCTTGTGAAATGGACCAGTTTCATTATAGTCATTCCACATTTAAAGAGAGTTACAATATCAGTACATTTCACCCCAGGAGAATCTCCATGACCATCGTCCTCGACGGTTCATCCCTCACCATCGAAAAGATCGTCGCCATCGCGCGTCACAACGAAACAGTAGAACTCGGCCCCGCCGCGCTGGAGCGCATCAAAGTCTGCCGCGCCATGCTCGAAGAGAAACTGGCCGCCAAAGAGATCATGTATGGCACGAACACCGGCATCGGCGAGTTCTCGGAAAAAATTCTCAACGACGAGCAGGTGAAGGAGTTCCAGAAGTACCTCATCTACAACCACGCGGCCGGCATCGGCGACCCCGCGCCGATCGAACACGTGCGCGCCGCGCTGGCGGGACGCATCAATGTCCATGCGCATGGCAACTCCGGTTGCCGTCCCGAAATCACGTTGACGATGGTGGAGATGCTCAACAAGGGCGTGACGCCGGTGGTTTGTCAGAAGGGATCGGTCGGCGCGTCGGGCGACCTGGCCCCAATGGCGCAGGCCGCGCTTTTACTCATGGGCGAGGGCGAAGCCTTCTTCAACGGCGAGCGACTCAGTGGTCAGGAAGCGATGCGACGCGCGGGGATTCCAATCCCCGGTTTGCAGGCGCGCGACGGTCTGGCCGCCATCAACGGTTCAAACCTGCTGACCGCCATGTCCGCGCTGCACATCCACGACATGGAACGCTTCCTCAAACAGGCCGAGATCGCGGCGGCGATGTCCATCGAAGCCTTGCTCGGCAACATGAAACCGTACAACACGAAGTTGCACGAACTGCGCGGCTTCGCAGGCGCGGTCGCCTCCGCGAAAAATATTATGAAGGTCATCGAAGGCTCGGACCTGACGACCGGCAAGATGAAAACCAAAGTGCAGGACGCCTACTCGATGCGCTCCACCCCGCAAGTGATCGGCGCGGCGCGCGACGCGCTGGCCTACGCGCGCTCGCAAATTGAGATAGAGTTGAACGGCGTGGGCGACAATCCCATCTTCGTCCCCGAAATGAAACTGACCCTCACTGGCGCGAATTTCCAAGGGAGTCCCGTCTCACTTCCGATGGATATGGCGGGCGCGGCCATCACGATGGTCTGTGTACTGGCAGAGCGGCGACTCAATCGCCTGACCAACCCGGCGCTTTCCGCGGGCCTGCCGGATTTCCTGGCGCACGAGCCGGGATTCTACTCCGGGCTGATGCTCTCGCAATACACCGCTGATCACCTGATCGTGGAGCAACGCATCCTCTCCGCGCCGGCCTCGGTGCAATCCATCCCCGCCGCCGCCGACCAGGAGGACTTCGTCTCGATGGGCATGAACACAGCCTTGAAGAACGGGCAGATCCTCGACAACGCCTATGGCGTTCTCGGCATCGAATTCATGGCCGCCGCGCAAGCGCTCGACTTCCGTCAGTTCACCCCCGGCAAAGGGACTCAGGCCGCGCGCGAAACCATCCGCAAACACGTGGCGCACCTGCACGTAGATCGTCCGCTGTATCCCGATCACAACGCGATGAAAACGCTGGTCAAGAGCGGCGAGATTTTGGATGAAGTGGAAAAGGTTGTGGGGACGTTGGGATAAATTCCGAACCACGAAGCCACAGAGACACGGAGCGCCTTCCCCGTGTCTCTGTCTTTAGATGATGATTTTCCAACACAAAGGCGCGAAGTCGCGAAGGCCCAAAGGAAAAGAACGTAGTGGCTTGGCGCCTTTGTCGTTTTGTGTTTTGGTTTTCAGACATTCTTTAAACTTTATCGGCTCTCCCGTTTCTGACGGGAAAATGTAAGCGGAATACCTTTAGCCACAGATTTCACGGATTTTCACCGATTTTCTTTTCCAATCCGTGTAAATCGGTGAAATCCGTGGCAAGGCTCTTGGGGTTTCCTGTAATTACGGGAAAACCTCCATTCTTTACCCTCTTCACTCCACGCTCACCACCACACCCAACCTGTTCAAGCGCAAAGTCCATACGCTGCCGATGATGAACCTCTGAAACTCGCCCAGACTCTCAACGGTATACTCATACGTCTCGCTTCCATCCGTGAAATAAACCGTCAGCGTCATTGACTCGTTGCCCAGCCTCTGATCGCCGGCAAGATTCGGGCTGGCATACGCCGGAGAAAAGTCATACCCCTCCTGTGTGTACGTCTGAATCGCCTGCCACTCATCCACCGTGTACGAACAATAATCCTGCGACTCATCGTGACATTCCGTCACTACCTCGGCGTACCCGTTGCCGCGGTCAATCGTCTTATCCTCGCACACCTGCCGCGTCTCCGTGCGGCACGACTCATCGTACGCGCCCGCGGGCGGACGACCCGGCTCATCGTTGTACCGCACCGCCTGCATCTCCTCCACCGCCACCGACGTTTGCCAATAGACCGAGTCCACGGTCGCGGTCACGCTTTTCGACGGCGCGAACAACAGGATCGCGCCAATGCAGATGACCGCCAAACACGCGACGACTCCCCCGATCGCCAGCCACGGCACGGCCCGCTTCGCCGCGGACCCCGAGGCGGGCGCGGCCGTCGCGGGCGGAATCGGCCCCTGCGGCGAAGCCGCGCGCGGCAACGGCGCGCCGCACTTCACACACATCGTCCGTGTGGACGGGTTGGCCTCGCCGCAGTTCGTGCACTTCACCTCCACGCCTGCGGCTTCGCGTTGCATCTCGCGTCCCGCCTGGCGCGCCTTGCCCTGCTTCAAGTCGCCGCCGCACTGCGAACAGACCGCGGCGTTGCCCGGGTTGCGCGTCCCGCAGAACCCGCAGTGGATATCCGGTCCCACATTTGCAAGATTCTTCGCGTTCTCATCCTGGATCAGTTTCGCCTCGGCCGGCGCGTAAAACTGAACGTTCTCCGGCTGCGGCGCGCCGCAATTTTCGCAGGCCTTCACCGGCCCGCGATTGCGACTGTTGCAGTTTGGGCAGATCCATTCGAGTTCGATGAATCCTTTGGATTGTTTGGATGTCGCCATTGGAACTCCTTGTGGAACAAATTGCCAATTTGTTCCTACTGTTGTGGCGCAAATTGCCAATTTGCGCTACTGTGGGGCGGAATGACATTCGGTCTTACGCGATGCCATGCCACGCGCGAATCGCCTCCAGCATTTTCCCAATCTCCGGCTCCGCGCGCGGCGACTTGTCGCCGGGATCGTTGAACGCGTGTCCGGTCAGCGCGGCAAAGACCGCGGCCGATCCATTCGCCACATTGCGCGGACTATATCCGCCTTCCAACACAAACGCAATTTTACCCTTGCAAAACTCCCCCGCCAATTCCACCAACCGGTTTGATATGAAATGGAAACCCGCGCTCGAGACTCCCAGCATGGTGAGGGGATCGTCCCAGTGCGAGTCGAAACCTGCGGAAACGAGGATCATCTCGGGCCGAAACGACTCCGCCATCGGCGCGATGACTTGCTCCGCGATCTGCGCGAAACACGCGTCGCCCGCGTAGGCCGGAAGCGGCGCGTTAACGATGCGTCCCTTGGCGTGCGGCGCGTCGTCCATGCGGCCGGTGCCGGGGTAGATGCCCCATTGGTGAGTGGATAGGTAGGCCAAACGCGCGTCGTTCCAGAACGCGGCTTGCGTCCCGTTGCCGTGATGCGCGTCGTAGTCCACCACGAGGACGCGCGTCGCGCCGCGTTCGAGCAGGTCGCGCGCCGCGATGGCGATGTTGTTGAACAGGCAGAATCCCATCGCCCGCGCGGGTTCGGCGTGATGCCCCGGCGGGCGGACGATGGCAAACGCGTTGGAGGCCTCTCCGGCCCAAACCGCGCGCGCCCCGCGCAGGGTCGCGCCGGAGGCGAGCAGGGCGTCGCGAAACGAAGTCGGGTTGACGAAGGTCGGGGCGTAGTCAATGATCCCGCCACCTTGAAGGCAGGCCTGTTCCACCGCCTCGATCATGCGCGGCGAATGGACGCGGGCAATCTCGTCGCGCGTCGCGGCGGGGGCGTCCATTTTTTGCGCGTCGAAAGAGTCGAGCCGCGCTTCAAGTTCAGTGAGACGTCCCGGTCGTTCGGGATGATCATCGTATTCGTGTTCGGGGGAGGCGACCCAGGCGTAGGCGGTGGTCATGGGAATTTGCTGAGCGATTTTTGCATTGCCATTTCATCGGTATGAGACTGGCAATGCAATTTTACCCTCCTGTGTCGAAAATTGCGGGAAATCAGCCTCGTTCTTCCAACCATTGAAGCATGGCTCGAACGCTGGCAGTAGCCATAGCAATGCTGGTGTCCGCCGCGCCGTAATAAATGCGGACGGTGTCTCCATCCGGCGCAAGGGTGTAACCGCATGGGAAGACCACTTTGTCCACATCCCCATGTTGCTCATATCGTTCTTCGGGGCCAAACACCCACTCGTCGCCGCGTTTCAAGCAACGCTCAGGTTCGTTCAAATCCAATAACGCGAGTCCCAATCGGTAAATGACGCCCGCGCCGTTCTGCTTAACTCCATGGTAGATCACCAGCCAGCCCTCGGGGGTTTCAATCGGAGGAGGCGAAAGGCCGATTTTGTTGGCGTCCCACCATCCGCCGAGGCGCGCTTCCAGAATCTTCTTGTGGCCGCCCCAGTTCCGCAGGTCTGAGGAATAGGAGATCCACATGTGCGCGCTGGCGGCTGCGCCCGGCCATATTTTGAAGCGTCGGCGTGTTCGAACGGCCCAGGATGCTGCCCAAGGCCCACAGGGCGCGGCCGTGGCTGTCGTCCGAGCCGCTCTCTTCGAGCCAATTGCGCTGGTAATCCATAAAATTACGAAAGCGTTTCGTCCCTATATTGAAGGCATACCAGGTGAACGCCAGGTAGCGAGTCGCCAATTCCGTGGCGTCCTTGTTTCCCAATTCCTCCAGGAGCACACTGACCATCAAGGCGCGGGCGTTATCGTCCGTTGTATACCCTTCGCGATAGTTGGGGATCGTGAAAATGGCATGTTGCAAAATGCCGGTCTCATCGGTGAGGTCATGCAAGTGGTCCAGTTTGAGCGGGGGTAATTCCCAGGCGCGTTTGTCCAATGGCTTGACCGCGAAGTCGGCGGCTGCAACAAGATGGTGTTCGGCGCGGGCGCGTTCAAAGCTCTGCATGTAACGCTGTGCCACCTGCGCCAGATCATATCCCGGCCGAAAAGATAGGCGCGCTTTCGCATGGCATGACGTTTTGATTCGTTGCCCAGTAAATCAACCACCTGATCAGCCAGCGCCTGCGGGTCGCTAAATGGCACCAACGCGCCGCGCTCCTCGGCCAGCATTTCCTCTGCATACCAGTAGGGTGTGGAAATGACCGCCTTGCCTGCTCCCACCGTGTACGCCAGAGTCCCGGAGGTGATTTGCGCCGCGTCGAGATACGGGGTGATGTAGATGTCCGTCGCGCTGATGAACTGGATGAGTTCATCCGGGCTGACGAAGCGGTTGTAGAAGATCACATTTCCTTCCACGCCCTTTTCGTGCGCCAGCCATTGCAGGGACAGCCGGTAGGTCTCCCCTTCGTTCTTTATCACGTGGGGATGGGTCGCGCCGACCACGATATACACCACGTTTGGATGCTTCTCCAAAATCATGGGCAGGGCCGCGATGACATTTTCGATGCCTTTGTTGGCTGAGAGCAGGCCGAAACTCAGCAAAACATTTTTGCCCTCCACCCCAAACAGATCCTTGTGAAAGCTGGGGTCTACAAAGGGGACATCGGGGATGCCATGCGGAATCATGTCGATCTTTTCCGCAGGGACATGGTAGATGTCCTGCAGAAAGGCTGCGCCTCGTTTGCTCATGACCACCAGCCGGTCCGACAGGGACGCGATCTCTTCCAGCACCCGGCGCTGGTCCGGGTCGGGATTCCGCAGGATGGTGTGCAAGGTGGTGACGATCAGCATGCGCAATTCGCGCAGAAGCGCCAGGATGTGACTGCCGGCGCGCCCGCCGAAGATGCCGTATTCGTGTTGCAGGGAGATCATGTCCACGTTGTTGATGTTCAGGAAATCCGCGGCGCGGCGGTAGGATTCAATGTCCTTCTCGGTCAGTTCGAAGCGCACACGCAATGGGTACTCGTAGCCCGCTTCGGTATCGTTGACAGGCAGGGCAATGCAATCTGTGGCTTTGTATTCCTCGGCGATGGCCTCGCACAGATCGGTGGTAAACGTGGCGATGCCGCACTGGCGCGGGAGATAGTTTCCAATGAAGGCGACTCGCTTTATGATCGAATTGGGTATCCGTTCCATTAAGGCGCTCCTCTAATTGATATTTCTCTCGGCACCTAGACTTATCCTGGAAGCCGGTAGTATTCGTTTCGCTTCAAGAATATTTTTGAGCATCGCCAGATTCTCCTTGAGCTGTTTTTTCAACTTTTTTTCCAGAACGCCCTCGTTCACTTGGAAGAAATTGACCACGTTGGCCTGTGTTGATACGTTGATCTTTGTGCCTCCATTGGCCATCTCGAAGGTATAAGCGGTATAGGATTGCAGTGGGCCGGAAAGGGATTTGAAGCCGTATTTCTTGTTCGGCTCGTATTCGGTCACCTCGAAGGCGCTTAGGTTCCTGCGCCCCATCAGGTGACCGATGCTCCGAAAAAAGGATCCCATAACACTGCCGCCTTCGGAAAGCCTAGCCGCTTCCAATGTTCCATACTGCCATTGAAAATCGTTCTCGGGGGCGCATACAAAATTGAAGACCCGGTTGATCGGGCGGTAAATCAGTTCGTTAATATTGAGATTGATCATTCGACGCTTCTTTACTTTTTGGGGCCTTCATGATTTGTACATCGGGTTGATTAGACCGCGTTGTCGCCGAGGTCTAACCAAACTGACCCGCAACAGATGGTCGCTCAAGGAAAACGCGTTGAACATGCTGACAGCCTTATCGGCTTCACTTTGCGCGCTCATAGTGATGTAGGCAAAGCCAAGGGACTCGCCGCTCTTACGATCTTTCATTACTTCCGTCACAGCCGCTTCCCCGGCTTGCGCAAACAACAAATTCAGTTCCCCCTGCGTCGTTGACGTGGACAGATTCCCTACATATAACTCGATTTCCATTCGCGCCGCTTTCTCCGATATGGCCAGAAACAAAATGGCCGTCTCCCAATAAGAGGGTCGACGGCCAAGATACAACACGGATCCAATTATTACTACATAGTCAGTGTAACACACTTTCCGACCAGAATGCGATGCGCCTTATCCGGTTTTGTAAGATTCCGGCATCAACCTCACCTATGGGCGGGAAAGGAAAATCTCGCGCAGCTCCGGCGACTCGTATGCTCTGACTTCCGCTAACTTTCCTGCAACGCCAACCCGACTACTTCCTTCATCGTCAGGCGCTGACCTGCCTCCCATTGCGCCTGCGCGGCGGCATATTCCACGCGCGCATAATGGACATTGCCGAGGTTGTTGAGCGAAGTGGTAATGCCCCACTTCTCGCCCAGCTCGCGTCGTAGCGCCAGGCTTTCTTCAAAGAGCGTCCGCGCGTTAGCGTACTCGCCCTGATCCAAACTGACTAGCCCCAGATTATTAAGCGCCAGCGCGACCGTGCGCAAATCGTCCGCGCCGCGCGCCAGGATCAGCCCTTGCTGCGACTGTTTCCGCGACTCGGCGTACTCGCCTTTGCGATAATAAATTAACCCCGTCTCGGTCAACACGCCTGCCAGGGCGCGATTACCCTCTGGGCGCATCCCTGCCGCTACCTGCTGATTGATCCGGATAGCGGCGCGCTGCAAAGCATCGAAGCGCAGTTCCCGCCCGATCGCGAAGGACTGCGAGTTCTCCGCAAAGCCAGGAACGTAGAGGCCTGGATGTTGTTGACGGATGAAGGAGTGGAATAATCGAATTACGATACCCCTTGCGACGGTTTAAAGGTTATGCGGCATGTCCTAAATGACATGCCGCATAACCTTGAGGGGGAGGGACACCACCGATGGTCTGCATGGGGGGGACATGCTGATCATTTGCGGTGGCCGACACCAAGATACCAATAAAAGGGAGGGCAGGTGTCTTGGGGATAATATACACCTTCTTCATCCAGTTAACATTAAAGGAAGATAAGAATTTGGATTGCATTTGTCTGAATTAGCGTTTATTTTCACGAAACAGGTTGATCCACTCCGCCACTTCCTCGGCAGACATCTTCCCCTCTGGAGCGGATTCGTTGACAGGCGCGCGCATGGACTCGATCACCTCTCCCGCGAACGCCTCGGACGAGAGAATGGCCGCGCCCGCCTTGCGCGCTTCGGCCCGCACTTGTTGATCCGAAGTGACCACCGTCCAGTTGCGCGCCGCGCGTCCCAGCGATTGGAGGCGGGCGCGGATGGCGTTGTCGGCGGCTTGACCGAGGCGCACAAAATGCGCAGTCACTAGCCCGAACTTGCGCGTCCCTGCCTGTCCCGCCGGCGCGCCGTCGAAGTACACCTCCACCTGCCGGCGGTTGACGCGCGAGAACGCTTGCAAGCGCGACACGAGCGCGAGTTCGTCGTCCGCGTTTCGCAGACTGAGGCCGAGTTTGGGAATCAGGTTGTGGCCGTCAATCAGGTAGGGCATGAAGATATTTTACCGCCAAGAGGCTTCAAAACTTCGCGTCTTTGGCGGTCTTCGCGGTAAACGTTTCAGGGCGAGAATTTACGCTACTTCCACTTCCCTCGTCGTGATCTCGAACTTGGGCGGATGCTCCAACGATTTCTTCACCTTGCATAAATCCGCCGAGCGAATCAGCGCGTCGTAATACTGCTTGGGAAAGGTGGGCGGCACCTGGATCTCCAAGTCAATTTTCTCCATCATGCCATTCATCGGATTGGCGTGATTGCGCTGGACGATGCGAACGCCCTCGGTGGGAATGCCGCGTTGGCGACAAAAGCCGAGGATGTAGATGCCCGCGCAGGTCCCGATCGAAGCGAGGAACAACTCGAACGGCATGGGAGCCGCGTCCGCGCCGCCGCCCGTGGGCTGGTCGGTGGCGAGATCGTGACCGCGGAAGTGGGCGTCCACGCGCGCCCCGCCGGGAAAGTCAATTAACATTTCCATACTGATATACTCCAAAAATGATGTTTTGTACGAAATAGTTGACGGCCTTCCCCGTCCAAACCTTACCTGTTCGGCTATAATCCAGCCATCCCGTGCAAAGGAGATTCCAATGACTGAAAAGAAACCTGGCGATATCGTCGCCGCCCCCTCGGGCGGTGTGCTGCGAGAATTTGTCATACGTCTCAAATTGATCGCTCGACTCATGGGCGACAGGCGTGTGAATTTTTTTCTCAAGATTTTGCCTTTAGCGACGATCGCTTACCTAATCTGGCCTTTTGATATTAGTATCGCCTTTCCGATTCCTGGCATCAGCGCGCTGGACGACATCGCCATCGTGTCGCTGGGGAACTACCTCTTTGTGGAACTTTGTCCGCCCGGCATCGTGAAGGAACATTTGCGCGCCCTCGCCAGCGGCGACGCCCCCGACTCAGGCGGCGAAGTGGTGGACGCCGAAGTGAAAGATGTGACTGAAGAAAAATAGGATGCGCCGCTTTCTCCCGCTGACGCTCCTGATCCTGGCGTTGACGATTCTCGCGTGCGGACCTGTCCCCCTCCCGCCTCTTCCCACGGTGACGCCGGTTCCGCCCACACCAACCCTCGCCCCGCCCGAAGCGACTCTCACCCTCGCCCCCAGCCCGACGAATCCGCCCCCCATCGCCGCGCCCGCTTTCCCGAATCCCGAACGCTACGAGTGGCGCGTCATCGTCGCGGGGTTGGAGCGTCCAGTGGATATTCAAAACGCGGGCGATGGGACCGGTCGCCTGTTCGTCATCGAAAAAGCCGGGCGGATTCGCATTCTCCGAAACGGGCAACTTTCGCTCGCCCCCTTCCTCGACATCACCAACCGAGTCGACTCCGGCGCGAACGAGCAAGGACTGCTCGGCCTGGCCTTCCACCCCAATTACAAAACCAACGGATTCTTCTACGTCAACTACACCAAATCCGGCGGCGACACAGTCATCGCGCGCTTTACGGCCTCGGGCGATACCGCCGACCCGAACAGCGAAGTGAAACTGCTGGGTGTGGAGCAACCCTTCCCCAATCACAACGGCGGCGCGCTGGCCTTCGGGCCGGATGGCTATCTTTACATCGGTCTTGGCGACGGCGGCGCGGGCGGCGATCCTTTTGACAACGGTCAGAAACCCTCCACGTTTCTTGGAAAAATTCTTCGCATTGACGTGAACAACGGCGACCCCTACGCCGTTCCGGCGGACAATCCAATGATCAATGGCGGCAAACCTGAGATCTGGGCCTACGGCCTGCGCAACCCCTGGCGCTTCTCCTTCGACCGTCTCACCGGCGATCTGTGGATCGGCGACGTGGGCCAGAACGCCTACGAGGAAATCAACTTTGTTCCGGCGGGAACGCCCGGCGGGATTAATTTTGGCTGGAATCAACACGAGGGATTCCATGAATTTTTGCAAGGCCCCTCCTTGAAAAATCACTGGCCGCCCGTTATCGAATACGGACATCAAGACCCCCTCGGCGGGTGTTCCGTCACCGGCGGATACGTGTATCGCGGCTCCATGTCCGAGTGGCAGGGAATTTATTTCTTTGGCGATTATTGCACGGGGAACGTGTGGGCGATTCTGCATCTGGTCAACGAAAACGAGGAACTCTTCAATGCCGAACGTCTCTTCCGCGTGAGCGCGAACATCACCTCCTTCGGCGTGGATGAGAACGGGGAAATTTATCTGGCGAGTGACGGCGGCGAAATGTACCTGCTCACGGCAAAGTAGGAATCCGAAAGTTCCACTTTCGGAAAGCGCGCCAGTACACTTGGAGTAGAACTTCAGGATTCCAACACCCACCTAATTCCACCAATCACATCATAAATAGGCGTATTGTCACCGCATTTTATGACGCCTGTCACTAGCAGACGGGCGTCGCATCCTTTAAACTAGAAGCGTAGTCAGGAGACTCCCAATGGCATTCCGAACCTGGCAAATCGAAAAGATCAAGTACTGCGAACACGTCGGTCACGAGATCGCAATCGAGGCGGAAGTGGCGTACCCTTCCGAGCAACTGCCCGAGCAACCACCGCGCGTGCTGGCGCATCGTTGTTCCAATGCCCTGGCCTGCAACCAGTTCGACAAGGCGACCTGCAAATGGTGCGGCACCAACCCTGACCACGAACCTATGTAACACCTGTCGGGCCTTCCAGCCCGTATGGCAAAAACTCTCTCCTCCCTCTGAGTTGGCAAAAGGCTACCCCGCGCGCGATCGCGGGGTTAGCCGTTAAAAAAGGGGAACGAACTCAGCGCGGCAGTTCGCGCAGGAACGCCGCCACCGCTTCGCCGCCGGACAACTGTCCGGCGCGGCGCTGACGGAGCGACTCAACCCCCATGGCCTCCATCCACCTCCCCGCCCGCGCGTGGACCTCCTCGCGCGCCACACCGCGAAACTTGAGTCCCAGCTCCACGTTCTGTTCGACGGTCATATCCATCAACAGCGGATCCTGAAACACAAAGGCGATCTTGCGCCGGTACTCCAGTTCATCGCAATGGCTCATGTGTAGACTGAGTGAAGAGGGAAGAGAGCAGCGGTATAGCAAGTCGTCTCCTTCAAGGTGAGGCGATGAACGTGCGCTTCCAGCGTTTTTCGGTCAGTATGTGAATCACTCGTAAGCGCGCCTGGTCGCTTTCCCGTCCCACCGTACCAACGATGGGCGGGCGGTCATTATCGTAGGTTCCGTGTCCGCGCTGTTTATTGGCTCGTTTTCGAGGCGGATCGTCTGGATCCGAGCGCCGTTCGCCTTTTTTCCCCCGCATTCTGGAACATTTCATCTGTTTCAGAATGGCGGTCGGGGAGGGCGGTCATCGGTTGTTCGAGTTCAGCGTTGGCTTGCATTCAATGGCGCATGGTCAACACGGTTTTGTAATTCAGGCCCAACTCGGCGGCGAGTTCTCTGGTGGTCTCGCCTTTGCAAATGCCTCGCATCAATAAGACCACTTGCCTCGGCGTCCATTGACTGCCTTGAAAGACGGTTCCAGAGTACAGGTTGTAGATCGTTCCGCAGCGCTTACAACGATGAACTTCCAGCTGGCTGGTTTGAGCGCGTCGAAACTTCCGTGATTGTTCTACGCCTTGT
The DNA here is from genome assembly GCA_964625215.1 of uncultured Anaerolineaceae bacterium. Taxonomy (GTDB): domain Bacteria; phylum Chloroflexota; class Anaerolineae; order Anaerolineales; family Villigracilaceae; genus Denitrolinea. Next base: position 21,443 of record CAZVAX010000020.1, read on the forward strand.
TGACACTTGGGACGCTTTAGTCCCTTTGGATGAAAGCGCTTGAGAATCCACTCAGCGCTATTTTCTTCGTCAAGGAGTTCTGTGATTGGAAATTCCATGCCCGAAGTTTACCCCTCCGCGGCGCTTCCATTACACATGAGCCAAGTTTTCAACCGCGGAGCGCGCCGAGAACGCAGAGAAAAAACGATAAAAATCTCTGCGAACTCTGCGTTCTCTGCGGTAAATCAAAGCGGCTAGGCTTATCCCGAACTGACGTTGATTATTGATCGCCGCTCGTTGAAGAATCCCCACCCTCCCGAACGACGCGCACAAAAACCTCCACCGCGCGCGGATCGAAATGCTTACCGCTTTGACTGCGGATGTATTCGAGCGTTTTCTCCTGCGACCAGCCCTGGCGATACGGACGATTACTGCGCAAGGCATCCCACACGTCCACCACCGCGAACAGGCGCGCCGACAGGGGAATCTGCTCGCCTTTCAGCCTGCGCGGGTAGCCGGTCCCATCCCACTTTTCGTGATGACAATAGGGAATGTCCAGCGCGGGTTTCAGGTACTCGATCGGCGAAAGCATCTCGAAGGCATATTGCGGATGGCAATCCATTCGCCCGCGTTCGGATTTGGACAGCCGGCTGGACTTGTAGAGGATGGCGTCCGGCACGCCCAGTTTGCCCATGTCATGCAGGAGCGCGCCGCGCCGGATATGGACGATCTCCTCCTCCCCCAGCCCGAAGACGCGCGCCAGGCGGACGGTCATGTCGGCGACGCGCTGGGTGTGTCCCTCCGTTTCGTGGTCGCGTAGATCGAGGGCGCGCGACCACCCTTCGATGGTGGCGTCGTAGGCGAGACGCAGGTCGTTGTGGGAACGTTCGGCCTCCTGGAACAACCGCGCGTTGCCGATGGCGATGGCGGCGTGGGAGGCCGTCACGGATAAGATGGCCTCGTCCTGTTCGCCAAAGGGTCCTTCGCGCTTGTTGACCGCCTCCAGCACGCCAATGACGCGCTCCCGGGCCAGCATGGGCACGCCCACCAGTGACCGGACATGAAAATTGATATGCGCGGAAACGAGGGAAAAATGACGGGCGTCCTCTTCCGCGTTTTTCAAGATGATGGGGCGATTCTCGCGGAAGATCGTGCCGGCCAGACTCCCCTCGAGCGGCACCGGAATCTCGGCCAGTTTCTTCGGGTCCGAGCCGGTGGCCGCGGCGAAATACAAACGCGCCTGGTTTTCATCGTACAACAGGATGGAGGCGGCCTCGCATTCCAGCAACTCGGTGGCGGTTGTGGTGATGAGGTGAAGCAGGGCGTCGAGGTCGAGCGTCGAATTGAGGATGACGCTCAGTTCAACCAGCCTCGTCAGCCGCCGATTGCGTTCCCGGGTCCCTTCGATGGATTCAGGCATGAATTCAGTTTAATCTTTTTTGGAAAGAAATTCAACCTGGGATGCATTAATGTTCCACACCTGATACAACCCCAACCGTCCCCCCTCCCCATCCGAATAAAACGACTCAACGGCGCGGAAGCCAGTCGCCTCCGCCAGCCCGGACAGTTCCTCCTCGCTAAACTGATGCACGTATCGCAATCCTTCGCCGCCGCGTTTCCAATCGAGCAGGTAATCGTCTTCGTCCACGTCGGTCGCGGTCAGGCCGATGCGCTCCCACGGCTGGATGCGCGCGCGCAGCTTGGGACTGTTGAGAAATTGCCAGTTGGAGAGCAGGAAACGTCCGTTTGGGGCGAGCCGGGCGCGGATGGTGTGGAGGAGTTGCAAGCGGAGTTCGCGCGAGGGGATGTGGTGGAGGGTGGCGAAGGCAGTTATCAGGTTGAAGGTTGAAGGTTGAAGGTTGGAAGCCCACGCCGAAGATGTCAAATCCGCCTGCAAAAACCGCGCCGGAAATCCGGTGGGAATGTCCGCCGCGTCCGCGAGCAACGGCACGCTGAAATCCACGCCCAAGTAAGGTCCGCGATGACCGCGGCGGGCGAGGGCGCGGGCGAGGGCGCCGTTGCCGCAACCGAGGTCAAGGATCGCTTCGTCGCCGGTCAGCGTTTCGAGCAGCCGCGCCACGCCGGGTTGGAGTCGCCGACGCGTGGCCGAGAAGTCCGCGCCGAAACGGGCGTAGAAGTCGCGGTTGAGGGCCAGCAGTCGCGCGGCGGCGGTCGAGTTCATGCCGCGATTATAACGGGTGAGGCTGTGTCAATAGGAAGATGAACCGCGGAGAAGGCGGGGTTCGCAGAGAGAATATTCATCCCCGCGCTCTTGGCGTTCTCTGCGGTTATTTTTTCGGCAGACTCACGGGTATAATTTCAGCCATGTCCCTTGCCGAAGAGATCCGACAAAAGTCACTCGAATTCGAAACGAAATCGCCGCAGGAAATTTTGGAATGGGCGATCCACAACTACGGCGACGACATTGCCATGAGTTCATCGTTCCAAACCCAGTCCATGCCGCTCTTGCATATGGCGACGCGCATCAAGCCCGATATCCGCGTCTTCTTCATCGAGACCGGTTATCACTTTTGGGAGACGCTCATCTTCTGCGTGCGCGTCGCGTCGGAGTGGAACCTGAACGTGATTGACCTGCACCGCGACCCAAAGTGGGACCACTTCATGCGCGCCAACCTGCGCACGTTGCCGGTCGAAGACCCGAACTTGTGTTGCTACATCCACAAAGTCCAGCCCATGCAGCGCGCCCTCAACAGCGTGTGGTGTTGGATCTCCGGCATCCGCCGCGACCAGACCGAAGAGCGCGCCCATGCCCAAATTTTGGAACTGCAAGAGAGCGGCCTCATCAAAGTCAACCCGATGATGAACTGGACGAAGGCCGACGTGACGCGCTACATCAAGGAACACAACCTGCCGATTCATCCCCTGCTGGAAAAAGGTTATCGCTCGATTGGATGCGCGCCCTGCACCGTCGCGGTCGGCGCGAACGACTCGGATCGCGCGGGACGTTGGGCCGGGCGCGGCAAAACCGAGTGTGGACTCCACACGAGCATGTTCAAGCAGAAGGACTATGCAGTCCCATAGTCTTCTAGTCTCATAGTCGGATAGTCCGTAGTGCATATTGCGTAATTTCCCAATCGAAAATCGTAAATCCAAAATCGCAAATCGAATGACCAAAGAATCCTGGCTCGCCGCCAACACACTCACCCCCGATAAAATTGCCCTCGCCCGTCACGTGGTGGAAGATGTCCGCCGCGGACGAAACCTGGGCGACAGTTTGCGCGCGCACGCGTTGAAATCGGGCGTGTTGGGCAAGTCGTTTTTGGTGGCGGCTTACAATGAGATGATCGCGGACGGGACTCTGACCGCCGACGCGTCCCTGCTCGAAAAACTGCGCATGAAGCCGGTGCGGACTCTCTCCGGCGTGACCACCGTCACCGTGCTGACCAAGCCCTATCCCTGCCCCGGCAAGTGCATCTTCTGTCCGACAGATGTGAGGATGCCAAAGAGTTACCTGCCCGACGAACCCGGCGCGATGCGCGGCGTGGAGCACAACTTCGACCCGTACGCGCAAGTCGTGTCCCGGCTGACGCAGTTGGAAAACCTCGGTCATCCCACCGACAAGATCGAACTGCTCATCCTCGGCGGGACGTGGTCTTCGTACAAGCGCGACTACCAGGAATGGTTCGTGGCGCGCTGCTTCGACGCGATGAATGAGATTAGCCCCGTCACTGCGAGCCGCCGCTGGTCGAGTAGCGAAACGTATCGAGACCAAGGCGGCGAAGCAGTCTTCTCGTCGTCCGGGGGATTGCTTTGGGAAGAACGCCCTCGCAATGACGAAGAGAAGGTTAATCTCCCTGAAATTCAATCTATCAATGAGTCTGCCGCGCACCGCAACGTGGGCCTCGTGATCGAGACCCGCCCAGACGAGATCACTCCCGACGAGTTGCGCTGGCTCCGTCGCCTCGGCGTGACCAAAGTCCAGTTGGGCGCGCAAAGCCTCGACGATCACATTTTGGAGATCAACAAGCGCGGGCATGACGCGGCCTGCACGCATCGCGCCGTGTCACTCCTGCGCGCGGCGGGATTCAAAGTTGTGCTTCACTGGATGCCCAACCTGCTTGGCGCAACTCCCGAAAGCGACCGCCTCGACTTCGCCAAATTATGGCAAGGTCTCTGCCCGGACGAGATCAAAATTTACCCCAACCAACTACTCGCCAACGCCGAACTCTACGAATACTGGCAGCGCGGCGAGTTCCATCCCTACGCCACCGCGCAACTGATTGACCTGATCGCCGACATCAAACCGACCATCCCGCGCTATTGCCGCGTCAACCGCGTCATCCGCGACATCCCGTCCACGAATGTGGTGGAGGGCAACCGGCGCACGTCGCTTCGGCAGGACATTCACGTCGAGATGAAAAAGCGCGGGACTCGCTGCGAATGCGTCCGTTGCCGCGAGGTGAGGGGCAAGGCCATCCATCCCGAGTCGCTTAAACTGGATGATCTGGTCTACCAAACCGATTCCGCCGAGGAGCATTTCCTGTCCTTCGTCACGCCCGACGATAAACTGGTCGGGTTCATCCGCCTCTCGCTCCCCAACGCGGACTCTCCCGCGACGGGACTCGCCGATTTGAACGGCGCGGCCTTGATCCGCGAAGTCCACGTGTACGGGCAGTCGCTTCCCGTCGGCGCGGATCGGGAGGGGTCCGCCCAGCATGTGGGCTTGGGCGCCCGGCTCCTCGTCGAGGCCGATGCGATTGCGCGGGCGCGCGGCTTCCGGCGGATGGCCGTCATCTCCGCGGTGGGGACGCGCGGTTACTATCTCGAACGCGGCTTCGTGCGCGGCGAATACTACTTGGTGAAAAACCTGTAATCCCAAAAACCAGGTTTCTTGGAGAAACCTGGTTTTTGGGAACTGTGATTATGGACATCTACCTCGACCTCTTTCTGACCTTCCTCAAGGTGAACCTGCTCAGCACCTCCGGGCCAGCCTCGGTGGGATTGTTGTATACAGAAGCCGTCGGCAAGTTTGTCACTGAGGCGCAGTACGTGCAGGCAGTGGGATTTTCCTCCGTCCTGCCCGGCTCCGACGCGCTTCAACTGGCGATGTACGTCGGCTACGCCGCGGGCGGAATCCCCGGCGGGTTGGTTGCCCTGCTGGGTTCGATCCTGCCGCCCACGGTGTTGATCCTCGGCGTGGTGATGATCTTGCATCGCGTCCGGCGCGAGGCGTGGCTGGCGAGTTTCGTGGAGGGACTGACGCCCGCCATCTCGATGGTAATCCTCTTCGCGGCGTGGAAAATTTTTCAAAAAGGCGGCGAGACCGGCTGGCAGGGCTGGCTGATCGGAGCGGCCAGCCTGGCGGCGTTGCTCCTCAACGCGCCGGCGCGCGTCGTTGTGCTGTTGGCCGCGTTGCTGGGGGTCTTTTGGTTCTCATGAAGCAATCCTCCAAATTCACCGTCTGGCTAAAACTCCTTTGGATGTTTCTCAAGGTGAACCTGCTTTCGCCTTCGGGACCGGCTTCCATTGGCCTGCTTTACAAAGAAGCCGTTGGCACGGTGATGAGCGAAGAGCGCTTTGTGGAGGCGGTGGGTTTTTCGAACGTGCTGCCCGGAAGCGAGGCGCTTAAACTCGCCATGTTCGTCGGGTATGCGGCGGGCGGAATCCCCGGCGTGCTTACGGCTTTGCTCGGCGCGGTGCTGCCTCCCACCGTGATGATGCTGGTGGTGGCCTTCGCGCTGCAGCAATTCGAGCGCGAAAATTGGCTGAACGGATTCGTGGCCGGGATGAGTCCGGCGGTGGCCGCGCTCATGGCGACGGTGGCATGGGAACTCTCGCGCGCCACGCGCGCCAAGAAGATCACGCATCGCTTCCTCCTCATCGCCGCGCTGAGCGCAGTAGCGCTGTATTTCAACGTGCCGTCTCCCATCGTCCTGCTCGGCGCGGGAGTGTTGGGAGTCATTCTCTATCGGTAGGTGGACTATGCCTGAACTTTTTATCTTTACCAACGGACGCCCCTCGACTCTGCCCGCCATCGAATATGGCGCGTGGCTGGGCGCTTCGATGCGGACCCCCATCCGGCTCGTCGGAATTGACGAGAATCCCTCCCCCTCGCAGATTGACGAGGATGTGCATCCGCTGGAGGCCGTGTTCGAGAACGCGGTGGAAACGTTCAAGCGCGCCGGGGCCGAGTATCAATTGGAGGTCCAGCAGGGACACGCCGAGGAGTTGATTCCCGCGCGCGTGGGAGGGAGCGACTCGCTGGTGGTGGTGGGGCCGCTCGGTCGTCCGCCCTTGAAGCGGTTGTTGTCGGGCCGGTCGTTCCGTCACATCATGGAACATGTCAGCGCGCCCATCGTCTACGTGCCGTTGGTGAAACTTCCATTGAAAAAAATGCTGGTCTGCCTGGGCGGGCTGGGCTACGAAGTGACCGCCGAAACGACCGCCATGAAAATGGCCGCCATGACGCGCGCCGAGGTGATTTTGCTCACGGTTATCCCGCCGGTGGATTTGGATTATCCGCAGGCGCGCACGGTGCGCGAAAACTGGGACCGGCTCGAGGAAACCGACACGCTGGCCGGACGCAGTCTGCGCCAGGGGTTGGAGATCGCGCGCGCCGCCGGGTTGCAGGCTTCGGTGAAGGGACGCAACGGAAATGTAGTGGAGGAAATTTTGGCCGAGGTGAAGGAGGGCAATTACGATCTGTTGTGTATGGGCTCGCCCTACAGTTCGAGCGCGCTGCGCCAGTTGTATACCCCCAATGTGACTGCGGAGATCGCGGAGACCGACCTTGTGCCGGTGCTAACCGCGCGGTTTATGAAGAATGTAGACGCGTAGGCAAGTACACAGGCGCACACGTAAACGCGTGACCTGTGTACTTGGTACCTATACCTACAACCCCGGCGTGTATTTCTTTTCCCACTCCGCCGTGGCGGCGCGTATCTCCGCCTGAATTTGCGGATCGGTCACTTCGCCCACGCCCGCGAACTTTTGCAATCCCACCGTCACGATCACGCCGCCCTCAGGCGACTCTTGCAATCGAATACCGCGTCCTTCCAGCGGGCCTCCCGCGAGTCGCGCCTGCAAAATCTCGTCAATCTGGCCGACGATGCTCAAGGGCGCGGCGGGCTTCTCCTCTTTTTTGGAGGCCGCCGCGGGAACAGGCGCGGAGACAACCGGGCTCGGCGGGACAATCGGCGCGGGGGCAACTGCCGGCGGAGTCGCCGCGGCCGCGCTGGGCTTGCCCTCGATCCACGGGCGCATCACGGTGACGAGGGTAATGAGTCGCTTGCGGGTGTGTTCGGAGAGTTGCGCGGTGTCCACGGTCTGACCGTCGAGGTCGAGCGCGGGACGTTCGCGGTCATCCAGCCACAGGCGCAGGAGGGTCTTGCCGGGCATGGCGTTCATCGTCGGCGCGGCGGCTGCGCTTGCGGCGGCGGCTTTTTCCTCGGCCTGGGCAATGCGCGCCGCGGCGCGTTCGGCCTCTCCCTTGGCTTGTTGGACGGCGATCTCGGCCCGCTCTTTTGCATCCTGAATCTTTTTTGTCGCTTCCGAACTGAAACTATAGAAACCCAAAAGGGAACCGGCGAAAAAAACGACAATGATGACCAGAACCAATTGCCAAATCGGCCATGTGACAGTGGCGACTTCCACTTCCATACTCACCTCATCTTCTGACATTTCGGACAAACATGCGTGCCGCGCTGACCGACCATCAGCCGCTCAATCTTCGTCCTGCAGATGGGACAAGGCTGACCCTCGCGGTCGTACACGCGGAAATAATTTTGGAACTCTCCGCCGCGATAGACCCAGTCAATGGACGCGCCGTTGCGACGGATGCCCTCGCGCAACACCGACCGGATCGCCTCATGCAGACCTCGGGCCTGCTCCCGCTTCACCGAACTTGACGCGGCCAACGGGTGGAGCCGGGCCATGTGCAGGGCCTCGTCGGTGTAAATGTTGCCCAGCCCGGCGAGGAAGGTCTGGTCGAGCAACAGCGGTTTGAGTTGACGCGTGCGCCGCCTCAAATTTTCGTACAACCACTCCGGCGTGAACTCGTCCGAAAGCGGCTCCGGCCCGAGATTGCCGATGACCATATCGGGATCGTCCGTCAACCACACGCGGCCAAACTTGCGCGTGTCGTTGAAGACGACACACCTCACCCCCGGCCCCTCTCCCACAGGGAGAGGAGAGAAGCGGAGGATCAACCGATCATGCTTCTCGGGTTTGTAATCTGCCTCTTTTATAAACAAATCCCCGCTCATCCGCAAGTGGACAAATAGGCTAAAGTCTGAAAGCGCGATGTTCACAAACTTGGCGCGGCGGCTCACTTCGAGAATTTTCTGCCCCCGAATCTGCTCCCTGAACTTGCGCGCCGAAGGACTCGCCAGCGTGCGCGCCCAGCGCAGGTCCGCTTCAAGGATGGTCGCGCCGACCAGGTCGGGCCGGAGGGCGCGGGCAATGGTTTCAACTTCGGGGAGTTCGGGCATGGGGAACCAGTGTTCAGCGTTCAGTGCTCAGCGACTGACGACTGATTACTGAACACTGATGACTATTCATTGAACATTTCCCCAACCGAGCGCCCCTCGTGCGCGCGGCGGATGACTTCGCCCAACAGCGGCGCGACCGAGATGACCGTGATCCGGCCCTTCAGATGCTCCATCTTGGCGGGCGGAATCGGGACCGTGTCGGTGGTGAAGATATGTTTAATGGGCAGGGCCGCCAGTCGTTGCGACGCGTCGTGCGAAAGAATGGGATGGACGAACGACAGGTACACGTCGCGCGCCCCGCTCTTCTTCACCAGGTTAACGGCCTGCGCGATGGAGCCGCCGGTATCCACCTCGTCGTCCACGATGATCACGTCGCGGCCGTCCACCTCGCCGATCAGGGTCAGGGCCTCGGCGTGGGCGTCGTTGCCGATGCGACGCTTCTCGATGAAGGCGATGGGCGTATTCAGGTCGGCGGCGTAGTTGCGTCCCTTTTTGGCAAAGCCCAAATCCACCGCCACCACCACAGGGTCTGCCAGGTACGAACGATAGACGGCGTTGATGTGGTCGGTGAGCAGGTAGGTAGTGTGCAACACATCGCCTGGAACGGAGAAGAATCCCTGCACCTGTCCGGCGTGCGGGTCAATCGTCACGTAGCGATCCGCCCCCGCGACTTCGATCATGTCGGCCACCAGCCGCGCCGTGATGGGAACGCGCGGCTGGTCCTTTTTGTCGGAGCGGCCGTAGCACAAATATGGCACCACCGCTGTAATGCGCGCCGCCGAGTCGAGCCGCAGGGTTTGAATGGTGATGAGCAGTTCCATCAAGTTATGATGCACAGGCGAGGCCGTGGTCTGGACCACGTACACATCCTGGCCGCGCACGCTCCCGTGCAATTTGACGAACAGGTTTTCATTGGGGAAGTCAATCACATCATGCCCGCTGAGGGGAATGCCGAGGTAAGCGGAAATCTTACTCGAGAGTTCGGGCGAGCCCGTCCCGCCGAAAAGTTTCACCTCGCCGTACACTTTCATTTCGTGCGTATGATGCATATGCTTGCTCACTTCTGCCTCCCGTTCACCAACATCTGGATCGCGTCCCACGGCGACAAATTCCGTTCATAGACGCTCTGCATGACCGACTCGAACTTCCCATCCGGGACTTCGGCCCGGAACTTTTTGACCAACGCTTCCTGCAACAACGCCTCCAATTCGGACCTGAGGCGGGCGCGCTCGCGCTCGGACCAGTCCCCGGTCGCGCGCAAATGCGCGGCGTGACCGGCTATCGCCTCGGCCACTTCGGCGATGCCCTTGCCCTCGACCGCCACCGTCCGCAAAATGGGCGGAATCCACAACGGCGCGCTGGCGTCGCTTGTGGGCGCTTCGACCGTCATCTCTTGGCCATGATGGAGGAACACGCGCCGCGTCGGATGCGCCAACTCGAGCATGGACTTCAAGGCGCGCTCGGTATTTTCCACGCCGGGCCGGTCCGACTTGTTGACGACGAGGATGTCCGCGATCTCGAGGATGCCGGCTTTGATGGCCTGAATGTCGTCGCCCAGGCCGGGGGCTTCGACCACGAGAGTGGTGTGCGCCAGCCGCGCGATGTCCACCTCGCTTTGCCCCGCGCCGACGGTTTCGATCAAAATGATGTCGAAGCCCGCCGCGTCGAACACTTGCGTCAACGCCGCGGTGGCCTGCGCCAGTCCGCCCAGCGATCCACGCGCGGCCATCGAGCGGATGAACACGCCCGCGTCGCCCGAAAGATCGCGCATGCGCACGCGGTCGCCGAGCAACGCGCCCCCGGTGAACGGACTCGACGGGTCAACGGCCACGATGGCGACGCGCTTGTCTTGTTTGCGATAATGCAGCGCCAGTTGGTTGACGAGCGAGGATTTGCCCGTGCCAGGCGCCCCGGTCACGCCGATCAGGTGCGCCCGTCCGGTATGAGCGAAGAGGGAGGTCAGCGCGGCGCGTCCCTCGGGTGAGTCATTCTCCACCTGGGTCAACAAACGCGCGAGGGCGAGGCGGTCGCCAGTCAGTACGGATTCAGAAAGGGTCATGGGATTGGTTACGTACCACGCAATACGCGCTACGAAACTTGCTGCGTAGTGCGTATTGCGTAACTATTTGACGGCCTCGCGAATCTCGCGAATGATGTCTTCCGTGTTCGCGCCGGGACCGTAAATGCCGGTCACGCCCATCTCATGCAGGCGCGGCACATCCTCGTCCGGGATGATGCCGCCGATGAAGACGCGCACGTCCGATTGTCCGTTGGCTTTGAGCAGTTCGAGCACGCGCGGCGCGAGAGCCATGTGCGCGCCGGAGAGGATGGACATGCCCACCACATCCACATCCTCCTGCAGGGCGGCTTCGGCGATCATTTCGGGAGTCTGGCGCAGGCCGGTGTAGATCACTTCCATGCCCGCGTCGCGCAAGGCGCGCGCCACCACTTTGGCGCCGCGGTCGTGACCATCCAAACCAGGTTTGGCAACCAGCACGCGAATTCTTTTATCAGTCATTGTGCCTCCGGGAATTGAATCGGCCTGATTATACTGTAGAACAAATTGGCAGTTCGTTCTACAACCGCATGATAAAATCCAACTCATTCGACAAGCAGTAGACCGCGAAACTCTGGCATAACTTGCGTTCTCTAGCGCGAACCTGGCGTTAGAGAACGCCAAATACGCGCTTTCGTGAAGCGCTGACAATCATCGCGAGCCTTCGCCAAAGGAACTCCCATGAGCGCTAACAACCGACCCGCCAACGCGGAATCCCAAACTCTCGTGCGCGGCATCACCGCCGGATTGGTGGTGGGCGTCATCGTTGTCACCGTCTCCATCTCGCTCGCCACCCTGATCTTCGCGGGCGACCTCGCGTCGTTCATCCCGCGCGGCATCGGCCTGTTCCTCTTCGGTTCGATGGTGATGGGCATCGTCATCGCGATCTTAAGTTCATTGCCCGGCGCGACCATCGTCCCGCAGGATGGTCCCTCCGCGTTGGTCGCGGTGGGCGCGGCGGGCATCGCCTCGGCGATGGCGGGCGTCGCCAATCCAGAAGGCGTGTACGCGACGGTCGTGATGGCTATCATCCTTTCCTCGCTCACTACCGGCGCGTTCTTCTATCTCATCGGGCAGTTCAAACTCGGCAACCTCGTGCGCTTCATTCCCTACCCGGTCATTGGCGGATTTCTGGCCGGCACCGGCTGGCTGATCGTGCGCGGCGCGTTCGAGGGAATGACCGGCCTGCCTCTCGGTCTCTCCGCCATCCCTGCGTTGTTTCAAGCCGATATGCTCATGCGCTGGCTTCCCGGCCTGTTGTTTGCCGTCGGCGTCCTGCTCATCCTGCGGAGCGTCAGCCACTTTCTCGTCTGGCCGGCGATCGTGGTTGGAGGGATTCTCCTGTTCTACGGAATCATCGCCGGCCTCGGCCTCTCCATCGAAGAAGCGCGCGCCCAGGGAATGTTAATGCAACCCTTCCCCGCGGGCGGACTCTGGCGACCCTTCCTCCCCTCCCAATGGAGCGCGGTGGACTGGTTCACGCTCTGGTCGCAGACTGACAAGTTCATCGTCATCCCCATCGTGGCAGTGATCGCCTTCCTGCTCAACGCCTCCGCGCTGGAACTGGTGGCCGAACGCGACATGGACCTCAACCGCGAACTGCGCGTGGCGGGTCTCACCAACCTCCTGGCCGGACTCAGTGGAGCCCCGGCCGGATACCACATGCTGGGCGGAACCTCGCTGGCCCTGCGCATGGGCGCCAAGACGCGCGTTGTGAGCCTCACGGTCGCGGCTCTTTGCGCGTTGGTATTGTTCGTGGGCGGATCGTTCGTCAGTTACCTGCCCGCATCCTTCCTGAGCGGCATGTTGCTCATGCTCGGCCTCTCCTTCATGACCGACTGGCTCTACGACGCGCGTCCCAAACTTCCCGCCAGCGACTACGCCCTGGTGTGGATCATCCTGTTCGTGATCGCCGCCTTCGGATTTTTGGAGGGCGTGGGGGTGGGCATCGCCCTCGCCACGATCCTCTTCGTCTTCAAGTACGCGCGCATCGCCACCGTGCGCGACACCCTCAACGGGGAGGTGTATCACAGCAAAGTGGAACGCCCGGCGCGGCAACGCGAGGTGTTACACGAGAAAGGCCGTCAGGTCCACATCTTCCGCCTGCAAGGCTACCTCTTCTTTGGAACGGCCAACGGAATCCTGACCCGCGTGCGCGACATTCTGGAGGACAAAACCTTTCACGAGCATTTCATCCTGCTCGACTTTCACCGCGTCCACAGCCTGGACTCCTCGGCGGTTTCCTCCTTCGTGCGCATGCGCCAACTGGCCGAACTGCACGATATCTACCTGGCGCTGACTCAAGTCTCGAAGGACATTCGCCGCCAGATGGAGCAGGGCGGTTTCAGCGGCGATAAGCGCGTGCAATTTTTCCCCAACCTCGATTTCGGTATGGAGTGGTGCGAGAACATGCTGCTCATGCGAAACGAAGCCGCCACAGAATTCATTGCGACCACCCTGAAAGCCAGCCTCAAACGAACGTTCCCGCATCCCGACCTGGTGGAGCCGCTCTTCAACTATCTCGAACGCGTGGAAGCGGATGTGAAGACCGTCCTCATGCGCCGCGGCGACCCGTCGGATTCGATGTACTTCATCGAATCGGGCCGGCTCAACATCCAGTTGGAAACGCCGGAGGGGGAGATCATCCGCCTGCGAAGCCTGCGCGGCGGAACGGTGGTGGGCGAGGTCGCCATGTACCTCAACTCCCCGCGCACCGCCGATGTGGTCGCCACCCAGCGCAGCGCGCTGTACCGTCTCACCGCGGATGCGCTCCAACGCATGGAGGCGGAAGATCCGGCCACCGCCGCCGCCTTGCATGAGTGGATCGCCAAACAAATGGCCGAGCGCCTGGCCGAGAACAATAACACCATCGAGGCCCTGCTGGATTAGATCCGTTCCCCTCGATTCGGCATACGTTATTCCAACGAAAGGTGGTTATAATAATAGAAACGAAGAGAATAACAAGACGCTTCCACCGCCCCTTTTTTCTGCGCGCGAGACTGCCATGCGGTGGCCTCGCGTTTTGCTTCCTCCACCCATGCGGAGGAGGAAAGGAGGCAGGCCGATGAAACTCCACCTGTTCTTCATTTTAATGGACGCTGTGATCCTGCTTGCTTACCCGGTTTTGTACATCGCCTCGAAAGTGCGCCGCATGTGGAAGATCAAGCGATAGACAAGGCGCGTGCGACGCTCGAACCCAGTACGGATGAACGCCTACACCATTCCTGAGGAGAACCCATGCGCTCGCTCAATGAAATCCTGGCCGTCATCCTGGGAGGCGGACGCGGGGCGCGCCTGTTTCCGCTCACCGTCATGCGCTCCAAACCCGCCGTTCCCATTGCAGGCAAGTACCGGCTGATTGATATTCCCATCAGCAACTGCATCAACTCGGGCATCTTTCGCATTGCGGTCCTCACGCAATTCAACTCCGTATCCCTCCACCGCCACATCACGCAGACGTATAACTTCGACGCCTTCCACACCGGCTGGGTGCAGATCTGGGCCGCCGAGCAGACCCTCGAATCCGAAAACTGGTATCAAGGCACCGCCGACGCCGTTCGGAAGCAGAGGTTCGAGATCAAATCCACGGGCGCGGAGCATGTGCTGATTCTGGCGGGCGATCACCTCTATCGCATGGACTACGAGGCGATGACAAGATTCCACTGGGCCAACAACGCCGACATCACTGTAGCCGTCCAGCCCATCGCGCGCGAGGACGCGACGCGTTTCGGGATTCTCAAACGCGAGAGCGACGGGCGCATCTCCAATTTTGCAGAAAAGCCGAAAGACCCCGATGTGCAGGCGAAGTTCGTCAGCCGCGAGGACGAAGAACGTCCCTTCCTCGGCTCGATGGGCATCTACCTGTTCAAGACCGAAACCCTGATGGACTTTTTGGATAACTTCCCGCACTTCGACGACTTCGGCGCGGATGTGATCCCGCAGGCCATCAAAACCCACGCCGTGTACGGCTTCGATTTCGACGGCTATTGGCGCGACATCGGGACGATCCGCTCCTTCTACGAAACCAACCTCGAATTGACCGTTCCCAATCCGCCTTTCAATTTTTACGATCCCAAACGCCCGATTCACACCCACCCGCGCGTGCTGGCCGGTTCGATCATCGAGAACAGCCGGCTGCAACACGCGTTGGTTTCGGAGGGATGCCGCATCGAACAGGCCGAGATCACGCGCGCGATCATCGGCGTCCGTTCGCAGATTTTCTCCGGGGCGCGCATCGCCGACACCATTATGATGGGCGCGGACTACTATCCCGGCCCCGAAGACCGCCACCCCATTCCGATGGGCATCGGTCCCAACTGCGACATCGAGGGCGCGATCCTCGACAAGAACGTGAGGCTGGGAGAGGGCGTGGTCATTCGTCCCTTCCCGCGCGGCACGGATCGCGACGGGACCGGTTGGGTGGTGCGCGATGGCATTGTGGTTGTGCCAAAGGACGCCGCCATCCCCGCGCGGACGCGCGTCGCTCCGTAAGGCCGCGGCCCGCGCGAGGTCCGGAAAGAAGCGGCGGGTTGTCGCGCGGATTCGGCTTGACATGCCTTCCTTTCGTAAGGTACACTCGCGGCGTGTCTGGGGAGTAGCCGCCTGTCCCCCGCAGGATGGATCGTCGTCAACCCATTGGCGAGAAAAACGTCATCGGCGATCCAGGCGCTTCAAAAGCGTTGGCGAGACCATCACGGAGGCGCCGTGGTGGTTTTTTCTTAAAATCAAAGCGTTCAGGAGATTTGCATGACAGCGTCCGATATCAAGATGAAACGAATTCAGGGAGGGTCGCAGGAAGCCTGGCACGCCCTGACGGCGGCGGAGGCGCTTCAATCGCTTAAGGTGCGCGAGCAGGGGTTGAGTTCGGAGGAGGCCGAGCGCCGCCTGGCGGATTATGGGCCCAATCAATTGTACGAGGCGCCGCGCGCCGGTTTTCTGGCGATATTGTGGGACCAACTGAACAACTTTGTGGTCATTCTGCTGATCGTGGCTTCAGTCATTTCGGCCCTGCTCGGCGATTACGTGGAAGCGGCGGCCATTATGGCGATTGTGGCGTTGAACGCGGTATTGGGCATCATCCAGGAGCAACGCGCGGAAGAGGCGCTGGCCGCCTTGAAGAAGATGGCCGCGCCCGAGGCGCACGTGATGCGCGACGGAACGCGCGTCAACATTCCCACACATTTGCTTGTGCCGGGCGATATCGTCTATCTCGAAGCGGGCAACTATGTCCCTGCGGATGTGCGCCTGTTGGAGGCGGTGAACCTGCGCGTGGAGGAGGCCTCGCTCACGGGCGAGTCGCTTCCGGTGCAAAAAAGCGCGGCCAGCGTGCTGGAAAAGGATGTGCCGCTGGGCGACCGCAAGAACACGGCCTTCATGGGCACGCTCGTTTCCTATGGCCGCGGGCGCGGCGTGGTCGTCAGCACCGGCATGAGAACGCAACTCGGCCTGATCGCCGAAATGCTCCAAAACGTGGAA
Organism: uncultured Anaerolineaceae bacterium; assembly: GCA_964625215.1. Taxonomy (GTDB): domain Bacteria; phylum Chloroflexota; class Anaerolineae; order Anaerolineales; family Villigracilaceae; genus Denitrolinea. The sequence goes on from CAZVAX010000020.1 coordinate 37,403, forward strand.
GAGGAAGAGACTCCTCTCCAGCGCCGCCTCGACCAACTCGGACGAACCTTGAGCGTCGGCGCGTTGATTTTGGTGGCCGTGGTATTCATCGTCGCGTTGATCAACTACACCGCCATCGGGGATCTATTCGCCGGCCCGATTGACTACATCAAGGAATACGCCAAGGAGATCACCGAAGTCTTCATCATCGCCATCAGTCTCGCCATTGCGGCGGTTCCCGAGGGACTTCCGGCGGTGGTCACCATTTCGCTGGCGCTCGGCATGAGGGAGATGGTGCGACGCCACGCCCTGATCCGCAAACTGGCTTCCGTGGAAACCCTCGGCTCGGCCACCGTCATCTGCTCGGATAAAACCGGCACGCTCACCCAAAACGAGATGACGGTCACGCGCATGTGGGTGGACGGTCAATTCATCGAGGTAACCGGCGCGGGCTACGTGCCGGAGGGCGATTTCAAAGTGGGCGACATGCGCGTAGAACTGAACGATTACCCCGGCATGTTGACCCTGCTCTGGCTCGGCGCGCTCAACAACGACGCCCAACTCGAAACCACCGGCGAGACGGAGCAAGCCCAGACCTTCCGCGTGGTCGGCGACCCCACGGAGGGCGCCCTGCTCGTCGCCGCGGCCAAGGCCGGGCAGATGTACCAATCCATCCATGCGGCCTATCCGCGCGAGAACGAGATTCCGTTCGATTCGGAACGCAAGCGCATGATCACTGTCCATGATGTGCTGGAACCGAAGAAAGACGACTTCTCGCCGTTCTATGACGCCAGGCACAAGAACTGGGATGTGATCGCCGTCAAGGGCGCGCCGGATGTGGTGCTGGACCTTTGCACGCAATACCAAACCATGAACGACGAGGTCGAGCGCCTGAATGCCAAAGCGCGCAAACGCATTTTAGACGCCAACGACGCCATGACCGCCGACGCCCTGCGCGTGCTCGGTCTGGCGTACCGCGTGGTGAAGGATGTGCCAGACCGCGAAATTTCCCCCAATGAAGTGGAAAAGGATCTGGTCTTCATCGGCTTGATCGGCATGATCGATCCGCCGCGCGCAGAAGTGGCCCCCGCGCTCGAACGAGCGCGCCAGGCCGGTATTCGCACGGTGATGATCACCGGCGATTACCCCAACACCGCGCGCGCCATCGCCGAGTCGATTGGCTTGATGAAACGCAGAAAAGGCGTGCTGACCGGCGCGGAACTGGACAAGATGGGCGACGAGCAACTGAAGGAGGCAATTCCCAACACGGCGGTGTTTGCCCGCGTTTCCCCCGAACACAAAATGCGCATCGTGGATGCCCTGCAGGCCAACAACGAAGTGGTCGCCATGACCGGCGACGGCGTGAACGACGCGCCCGCCATCAAACGCTCCGACATCGGCGTGGCGATGGGCATCACCGGCACCGACGTGGCCAAGCAAACCGCCGACATGGTTCTCACCGACGATAACTACGCCAGCATCGTCTCGGCGGTGGAGCAAGGACGCATCATCTACTCGAATATTCGCAAGTTCGTGTTCTTCCTGCTCTCCTCCAACGTGGCCGAGATCATGATCATCTTCCTCGCCACGCTGGCCGGACTCCCCGCGCCGCTAACGGCTATCCAATTGCTATGGCTCAACCTCATCACCGACGGCGCGCCGGCCCTGGCCCTTGCCATGGAAAAAGGCGATCCCGACATCATGGAGCAAAAGCCGCGCGCCAAAAACGAACCGATCATCAACAAGTCCATGCAGTTGGGACTCATCGTCCAAACCTTCGCCCAGACCGGGGCGGTTCTGACTGCCTTCGCCCTGGGGTTGATCTGGCATCTCGAAGCGGGAGCCGTCATCCCGTCCGGCATGAACCCGGTGGCGTACCTGCTTCAGCACAACTGGCGCGGCGTGGACGTTCAAACCGCAGAGACGATGGCTTTCATCACCCTATCGCTGTGCGAACTCTTCCGCGCTTACACCGTCCGCTCGGAGCGCGCCTCGCTATTCTCCATCGGCGTCTTCTCGAACCGGTATATGCAATACGCGGTGGGATTGTCCATCTTCCTGCTTTTACTGGTGTGCACTGCGCCGCCCTTGCAAGAGATCTTTAACACGCATTTCATGAACGGGCAGGAATGGTCGGTGGTTTTGGGGTTGTCGCTCATCCCGGCCATCTCGGAGGAGATCACCAAGTGGTTCCTGCGCCGCAAGGAACGCGCGCAGGCTTAACCCTTGGTGATACACTTGCGCCCGAGGCCGCATGACCCACACCGCCAACATCCCCTCTTCGGATCGTCTCCAGTACCTGATGAGTCGCGTCCAGGATGGATACATCCCCATTGACAATCTATTCCCGGAGAAGCGACTCTACAAGGTGTTGGGCGTCTTTAACGACGACGCCAAGACCATGTTCATGTTGATCGGCGAATTCAAAGACACCTACGCCCTCTTCGAGGCCAGTCAGTTCAACGACTGGAGTTTCCACAGCAGTCACTCCTCGCTCGACGGGGCGTTGAACGAGATACGCGACTTTCGGTTGAAGCGGATTTCGTGAATGAAAAAGAGACGGCCACTTTCACAGTGACCGTCTCTTTCTTTTACTCACTCAACTTACTTCTTCTTCGGTTCAGACTTGGGCGTTTCCGCGGCGGGCTTGGCCATGCTCTCGCGGATCTGCTGGCGCAGGGCCTCGATCTCCGGCGAGCGCGGCGACTGGTCCGTGACGGAGGCTCCGAGTTTGTCGGAGAGCAACATCGCCATCAGGGCTTCGATCACACTGCCCGTGCCCGTGTCGCCATCGCCGTTGCCCTTGATCAAAATGCGCGGCACCACGTCCATGCCACCCTGCTGGATGGCGTCCGCGAAGCGTTGCATCACCTGCTGAGTCACCTGGAACTGCGGCCCGCCATACGCGCGGACCTGTTCCTCGGTCGCCAGCGCCTGCGCGATACCGATGCGGGCGATCTTCTCGGCTTCCGCCTCGGCCAACGCGCGGATCTGCGCGGCCTGCTGGATGGAGCGCTGGTACTCGGCCTTACCCTGGTCGCTCTGGATGTTGATGTTCAACTCCGCTTCCGTCATCTTGGTCTGCATCTGCGCGCGGGACTCGGCCTCGCGCAGCTCGCGTTCCTTGACGGCCGCTTTCTCCTGCCGGTCGTAGGTTTCCACCTGCTCGGCGGCCACCTGGCGCGACCGCAACTGGGTCAGGATGGTCTCGATCTGCGTGTCGTTCACCGGGGAGGAGGGCGTACCAATCAGCACTTCCTCCAGTTCCAGGTTGTAGTGTTTGAACTTTTCCTGCATCTCCACGCTGGCCTGCTGTTGAATGGCGCTGCGGTCCTGGATCAATTGGATCAGGGTGCGCGTCTGGCCGATGTTTTTGAAGTAGGCTGACACCATCGGGTCGAGGGTCTGCTCCACCAGTTTCTTGATGTCGCCGAAGCGCTGAATGACGAGCGGGGCCTTTTGGTAGTCAATGTGCACAACCACCGAGAGCGGCAGGGACGGCTCGAAGGCGTCTTTGGTGATGAGCGAGACTTCCGTCAAGTTCTCATCAAATTTATGCGCGCCCACCTCATTGCGGATCCACTTCAAGATGAAGTTGGTTGTCGGCACGGTGGACACCTTACCGGCGTATGTGTTGAAGGCGTACTTGCCGGGCAGGAGCGGTTCGCTCCACACGCCGCGATTGCCCTTCGTCACCAACTCGCCGTGACGATACTCCTTGCCGGAGAGATCCTCGCCCGTCTCGCCAGTGTACGAGACTACCACGCCCACGTTGCCCACTTCGATGATCGTCTTCTGGATCATCTCCACCGTGGAGAACAGCCGGTTGACATAGTACGTGCCTTCCACCAACACCTGGTATTGGCGGCCGCGGAACCCGCCTGCCGTCAGGAACTTGTCGGGGTCCTGGAACTTGTTGTGATACGTATCGAGCAGGCCCGGGTCGTCGCCCACGATGGGAGCGATGATCTCGCCCTGGCGCAGCGACGGGCCGTCATGCACGGTGACGATGCCCACCAGGTCATCCGTGTCCTTGATGACCACCGGCGTGAAGCCCTTGCGTTCCGCAATGGAGGTCGCCATGTTTTGAATCACGGCCGCCTCTTCGCGGTTGAGCGGCATCGAGTAGACGCGGCCCTCGGTGATGACGATGAACTGCAGCAGGTTGATGGCGTACGTGCCTTCGCGCAGGATCAACCTCTGCGGGCCGCGTTGGCCGCCGTTTTTCAAGAAACCTTCCACATCCTGAAAATCCCTGGCGGTCACATTCGAAGCGAGCGCCTGCCCGGGTTCCAGCGGCTTGCCGTCGCGAGCGAAGATGTAACCGATCTTGCCCTGGGTGATGGTCACCAGCGGCGCGATGTGCACAGCATACTGGAACGGCATGAGCCAGTGTAGGCCGCCGCGCAAGACGAAGGGTTGATACCCTGCTTCGCCGTTCAACGCGATCAGGCCGCTCTTCACCGAACCTTTTCCGCTGAACCGCTTCTCAACGAGACCGATGCGGTTGTTCGGGATGAACCGGATTCCCATCAACCCGACGAGTAGCAGCAATCCCACCAGCGTCGCCAAGACGCCAATGAGAATGGACAAAAATGTAGCCGCCATGTCTTCCTCCTTCAGGAATGTGGCCTGCCGCCCGGCGTTGCAAGGCATTGCCTTCTTCCCTTGCCGATCGCTCCGGGGGCAATTGAATGCTGGGCAGTATACCGCCCCGCGATTCTGACCAGAAGCGGCCCGCCGGACCGTTTATATATCGTTCTTACAATCGTTTGTGGATGGAACTCCGCCTCGCGCGCGACGGGCCGACCGGCTCCGGTCCGCCTCACCCGCCTGGCCCACGCGCGGACGCGGGTCCATACTATGGGCGTGGGAGGTTCCCCTCCAGCCCCAACTCCGGCGCGATCCTCCGCATCGCCGCGATGACGTTTCCCACGTGCTCCCATTGATCCATGCCAAACTCGGCGGTGGCGGCTTCGATGTTGGCGCGCTCGGCCCCGGCCGCGAAGGCCTTGTCCTTCCACTTCTTCTTGACCGACGAAGGCCCCAGGTCGTACAGCGAGCGCGACGGACGGACGAGCGCGACCGCGGTGATAAAGCCGGTGATCTCGTCGCAGGCGTAGAGGGCCCTGCGGCGCAGGGTGTCGCGCGGCACGCCGGTGCGGTCGGCATGACTCAGGATGTCCTGGATGATCTCCTCGCTTACGCCGCGCTCGCGCAAAATGGGCGCGCCGTCCATGGGATGCGTTTCGAGCGTGGGATGGATCTCCCAGTCGAAGTCGTGGATCAGGCCGAGGTGACCCCAAGTCTCTACATCCTCGCCAAACTTTTCGGCGTAGAAGCGCATGGCGGCCTCCACCGAAAGCATATGCTTCACCAGGCTTTCGCTTTTGACAAATTCACGAACAAGGGCAAGGGTTTCGTCGCGGGTCATGGTTCTCTCCAATTCCATTGTTGTCTGGAAGTCCCCCCAATTACCGAAAATTAGGGGAGTCGACTCCCCTAATTTCATGCAAATCCGGGGAGCTGTCAAGCGTTCCACTCAAGCCGCACTTTCAGTAAATCACGGTTTTGCAAAAACGCTCGTGCGCCGTCATTGCGAGCGCTCTTCGCGAAGCAATCCCCTCTCGTGACGCGGGGACTGCTTCGTCGGGAAGTTCACCCTCCTCCATTAGACTTAGGATATCACCTCTGCCACCAGGGACTGAGC
>CAZVAX010000021.1:0-1222 GCA_964625215.1 uncultured Anaerolineaceae bacterium
ACTTTATTTTCCGTGCAACGCGTCCACAGGCTCCATGCGGGAGGCCATGCGGGCGGGGGCGAATGAGGCGGCGAGGGTGACGATGTAAGTGACAACGGTCAGGTAGACGACGTTGCCCATGGTCAGTTGGGCGTAGATCCTGTTGTTGATCAGGATGCCCGTGAGACCAAACTTGCTGATGTCCATCGGGAAACCGTAGCGTCCGAAGTAGGCCGAGAGCATTCCGCCGAGGATGAGTCCGCCGATGACGCCGCCTGTGGCGATGAGGGCGGCCTCGGCCAGGAACTGCGCCAGGATGCGGCCTCCCTTCATGCCGATGGCGGCCAGGATTCCGATCTCGCGCGTCCGCTCGAAGACGGACATGACCAGCGTGTTCGAGACGACCGTGGCGGTGATGCCCAGCACGATCAGGTAGAAAATGGTCATGTAGGCGTTGGCGAAATCCTCGGTCTGGACGATCAGTTCGTTCATCTCGCGCCAGGTGACGACCGTGTAGTTGGGCGATTGCAACGCCGCGGCCACCGCCTCGGCCTGGTCGCGATCCTCGAGCATGATGAAGATCAGGCTGGCGCGATCCTCCGCGCCCGTGATGGTCTGCGCCTTGTCGAGCGGCATGAACACAGTGCTTTCATCGTAGCCGAACGTGTTGGTGGTGTAGATGCCGCGGATGGTGAACAACTGCTCGACCACGTCGCCGTTGGAGGTGTTAACCAGCAGGTTGACCTGATCGCCAACCGCGAGACTCAACTTCTCCGCCAATGGCTGACCGACGAGGATTCCCTCGCGGTCGTCGGCGGTCAGGAAGTCGCCCTCGATCAAACCCTGACGATAGACCTGATTCGTCTGCGCGTCGGGATCGAAGCCGATGACTTGTACGCCGCGCGAATTCTCGCCGCGCGTCACGATTCCGCTCGCGACAAGACGCGGGGTCGCGTCCACGATTTGTGGAACCTGCGATGTCATCGTGTCCGCCAATCCCTGCGGATTTTCGATCAGGTCTTCCCATTTCAGGCTGATCTTGTTTTCATCGTAGGTTAGGCTGCGAATCTGGAGATGTCCGCTGAACAGTTGGATGGTGTTTTTGAGCGCGCCTTGCATTTCGCCGACCAGTACAGCGGACATCAGGAGGAGCAGTCCCATGCCAACCGATACCGCCAGCGCCGAAAGGATGGTGCGGCGTTTGTTGCGTCCCAGATCGCGGAAGGCCATTTTGAAGAGTTGG
>CAZVAX010000021.1:1322-41479 GCA_964625215.1 uncultured Anaerolineaceae bacterium
TCACACGTAATGCAACGCCTCGGCGGGTTCGCGGTGCGAGGCTTCGCGGGCGGGGATGAAGGCGGCCAGCGTGGAAATGATCACCACCGTGCCGGCGCGCCAGCCGATGTTTTGCAATCCCATCGAGGGATAGACGCGGCTGTTGATCAGCGCCATGTAATCGCTCATGGACGAATAACTGCTGTAATCCAACCCGACCTGGGCGGTGATGCCGTTGATGATCAATCCAACCACCACGCCCGCGGCCGCGCCGACCAGTCCGATCAGCGCGCCTTCCAGCACGAACAACGCGGCAATCTCGCGCGGCTTGAGTCCCATCGCGCCGAGCAGGCCGATCTCACGCGTCCGCTCGTAGACGGCCATCAGCAACAGGTTCAGGATGCCGATCGCCGCGATGGAGATGATGATGATGCCGAAGATGGTCATCGCCGCGCCCTTGCTGTTGATGGCGGTTTCCAGTTCGGGATAATTCTTGTTCCACGATTCGACTTCGTAACCGGGCAACGCGGGAGCCAGCGCGGACACCACTTTGTCCTCTTCGCCGAGCCGCTTGATGTTGACTTGTATCTCAGTGGACTGCCCATCGAGGCCGAACAACGATTGCGCTTCGGTCAACGGGATGTAAGCCGTCTGCCGCTCGAGGCTGGGGATGCCGATGTCGTAAATGCCAATCACCGTCATCGTGCGCTGGCGATTCTGCTTGTGAATGTCGCTGCCAACCATCGTGATGCGGTCGCCGACTTCCACGTTCATCACGTCTGCCATGCCGCGGCCGATGAGGATAACGTCGCCGCTATCCGCGGTCAGCCACTCGCCCTCCGCAATGTTCTGCGCGATCAGGCTGAGCGGCTTGCCCGCGTCGACTCCCGTTTGGATGGGCGCGGCCTCCGCGTCGGGGTCAATGCCGATGATGCTGACGCCGAAGGCGCCCTCGCGATTGGACAGCAGGCCACCCGTCACGATGCGGCGCGTGGCCGAGATGACGTCTGGGTGGGCGAGCGCGGCCTCCACGACCGCCGCGTCATTCGTCAACGGGAGAAGCGGGTTGCTGTCCACTTTTGCGCGGTAGCCCGCGGCGTGGATCTGAATGTTGCCACCCAGCACGCGGATGGCGTTGCCGTAGATGGCGTTGTTGAAGCCGTCAATCAGGCCGTCGTACCACATCATCATCCCGAGACTCAAACTCATCGCCAGCAGGATGTTGATGGTGCGGCGTTTGTGCCGCCAAATGTTGCGCCATGCGAGGCGCAGGTAGAGGATCATGCGGTTATCCCTTCTCGTTGCTTGCAATAAATTGCGATTCTGTTTTGCGTAAACCATATTCCATCACATAGAGCATTTTATCTATCCGCTCCTGAACCTTTGCCGAGCGCACCCATTTCATGATGTCTTTCTGCTTCATGCCTTCGTTCAGGATGTAATTGCTGATGGCGTTGCTCCAGGTCTCCATGATCATGACCGCCAGTTCCACGTCCACGCTTGGGTCGATCTCGCCGCGCGCGACGGCCTGCTTGATAATGGCCTGCAAGCCCTGGGTGGTGCGGTCGCGCACATTGTCGAAATTGGCGTAGTACAACCCCTCGCCAAACATCACGCGGCTGATGGCCTGCACCATGCGCGGGTTGACGGTGTTGAACTCCATGCCGACCTTGATCATCCAGCGGAAATATTCGAAGGTATCGAGGTTCATACTCGGCGGGTGTTTGTCGCGGAAGTACTCCAACTTTTCCTGCTCTAACAAAGCCAGCAGGTGTTTGAACACATCCTGCTTGTCTTCGAAGTACTGATAGAAACTGCCTTTCGAAATCCCGCTGTTCTCGACGATCCGATTCGTGGAAGCGTTCTCCAGGCCGTACTCGATGAACTCATCCACGGCGGCGCTGACGATCTTTTCGCGTTTCTCTTCAGGGAGGTTGAAAAAGGTGGGCTTGGGCATATTCATGACCTGCTGGTCACGTGACTTCGAGGTCATATGACCAGCAGGTCACATTATAGGCAGATTTGCCACCGTGTCAATAGTGCTGAATGTAATGATTCCTGGATGTGAGGCAGATTGGCAATCCGCCAAGCGGAATACCATTCCGCTCCACTTTACCTACGCTTCTTCCTTAACCTTGACCTGCTGAGGCCCTCTCCAGCGGATTCGTCCCCCGATCATCTTCACCACCAGTCCCGCCCGCCAAAACGCGACCGCGGCCATGCCATGCGCCAGCACCGCGAACAGCGGAGGAGTCTGATAAGTGTAATACGTCCAGCACTCGCGCGTCGTCCCCCACAACTCAAGGTAGTAGCCCAGTCCCGCGCCCGCGACGAAGGTCAGGAACGCGTAGCGGTAATCCGTCGGCGTGAGGATGAGCAAGATACAAAGTGCGAGCGAGAGCCAGGTATAGGACTTGTCGAGGGTCGGGGAAACGAACGCCGCCATCAAAATCAAAAACGAAATGAAGGTCAGCCAATACAGCAATTTAAAAATAAACGAATCACCTTCGTGTTCCTTTGTGGCCTTTGTGTTTAAAAAAGAAAGCAACCGCGTTATTCGATCAATCGAAAGGGATGCAATCGGCCAGGCAGGGATGATCCACAGCGGCGGACGTTCAGCGGTGTAGTAATGCCACAGGTTGGTCTGCGTTCCCCACGATTCAATGGCGAGCCCACCGAAGATTCCCACGAAGACGATCAGCGCGTCGGTCTTCAAATCCGCGCGTGCGACGATGGTGACTGACATGAACGCGAACACGCCCAGCAACAGCCAGTCCATGTAACGCCACCATTCGCCACTCCAATCTATATAGGAAAGAACCTCTTCTGCAAGCGGCCACCAGATGTAGACGATCAGAAAAATGACAAGGAAAAACCCGCCCAGCAAAATGGACGAGTCGCGCGTCCAGATGCGCGGGCGGGAGTTATTGGGCGAATCCATGCGGTGGATTATAGCCGTAAAGCAGAAACCCGTTTTCTGCGCCCCAATCCGCTTCGCTTCGGGGGTTATAAAGAAAACGGGTTTCTGGAACAACCTAATAAGCGGGCGCGGGGAAAATCAGCGGCAGGATCACACCTCTCACCTCGGAGTCGCCGTTTGAACAGGCAAAGCGCCCTTTCTTAGGGTGCAACGAAATTTATCCGCCAAGACAGAATACGCGCCATCTTCTGCGGGAAACCTACAACGATAGGGCATACCACCCACTCCGGAAATTTGTCCTTCTATGCCACGTACCAGATCTTCTCCGATTACCGCCGTGTAATATCCCATCATCCCTTGGCCTTTCATATCGATAATATCCTGCAAAACACCCACATCCTCCCACGACTTTGTCGGACACGAATATTGATAGATTGTAGTAAATGACGGCACAGGCATTTGAGGTTTTGTTGATTCAACGTCGAAGGAGAACCCTATGTTTGATGAAAAAGCGGGGCGCAATATATCTGAGTACAAATCGAGATAACTACCATACTCACCTGTGATGATAAATGGGCCGGAAATTTTCATGCCCAAGTAACAATCTCCCAAGAGCGAAATTGATTGAGGCACTATTACTTCTAATGTGCCTTGCCCCACAACAGGTATCTTATCTGTCGTCCCCCCACTAGACGCAACAAAAGTCGCAAGCGCTTTATATTGGATTTTTTCATCTCCAAATTCTTCATAGGCAACATATTCGAGCCACCAGTCTCCAGCATAAACTGGCTCGAAAAATGATATGTAACCGCTTTGTTTTACAAATAACCCTATAGCAATAACTGCTACGATTGCAAATATTATCGGTAGCGCAAAACTTTTCCGCCTCGCTCCAGGTCTTTGGGCGGTTTGCAAGTTTGTTTTAGATATTTGTCTGTCACCTCCACTTTTTGCTCTCGTACCTTTATGAACATTTTCTTGCGGTTGGACATACTTCGATTCAAGACCTTCCTCTATAACCAAACGGCAACTTGGGCAGGTACCATCCTGTTTTGGAAGGACTTTCATCCCGCAGTGCGGACAGATTGTGATATTCATGGTTTTCGCCCTCCCGCGGCGAGCTCCGGCGGCCACCTTCATCACCCTCATAATTCCATGGTCGCTGTTTTCAAATCCATGTTCAGTATAGAACAAATTCATTCGCGATTCAATCCCCCAAAGCTTCAGCAATCGCTCGCCCAAATCTATTCTCGTATGGCGAGCGGATTCGAAGGCATCGGAAGGCTTCATGTAAAACGCCCATAAAATTTACCGTTTTTTTACAGCCGGCCGGCGAGGATGTGATAATATTCGGTAATTCGACGATATGGGAGAGATTGGCATGAAACGTTGGAAGCGAGGCATTTTATTATTCTCATGTTCCGTGATCTTGGGGCTTGCGGCGCTTTTCCTGCCAGTTTCCATCCCCGGATCAGGTGATGTCAGCGCGCAAGAACAGGCGGGAATCACCATGACAGCCAGGGTCGGCTTGGATGGCCAATGCAAAAAGAATGCCTGGATCCCTGTCCGGGTCACGGTGGAAAATCTGGGTCCGGAGGTATCCGGACGCGTCGAAGTGTCCTACACCAATAGCGAGGGGGAGGTATCTTATGGTCAGGATATTCTGCTTCCAACTACATCCCGAAGGGAATTCTTCCTCTACTTCTACCCGCAAGGCTCCATCCGCTCCCTGACCGCCAACCTGGTTGCGAAGGGAAAAGCGCTCGCCAGCGTGAAACTCACGGCCAACTGTCTAAATTCAGACGGGATGATTTTTGGCGTTCTGGCAGAAGACCCGGCCCCCTACGAAATTCTGGGCGAGGTCAAACCATTGCGCGGGGCTCTCAGGATCGCGCAACTGACAATCTCGGACCTGCCCGATCGCGCCCAGGGCTGGAAAGCGATGGACGCCTTGATCGTGAGCGGAGTGGATACCAGCGCCATCGCCGGTCCACAACGCCAGGCGTTGGATTCATGGCTGGCAAGCGGAGGCCGCCTCCTCGTCGTGGGCGGACCCGGGTGGCAAACCGCGAACGCAGGTCTAAGCGACCTCCTGCCGGTGGAACTTGTTTCCACGCAAACGGCCGTCAAACTCGCGCCGTTGTTCGATTATTTTCAAACGAACCGTCCGCTCCCGGGCGCGACGACAATCTCGGTCGGCAAGCCGCGACCGGATGCCGCTATCCTGGCGCAGCAGGAGGGCATCCCCCTTCTGGCCGAGCGACGGGTGGGTTTTGGAAAAGTGATCTACCTGGCCGCCGACCCGGCGCTCTATCCCCTCCGCGCTTGGGAGGATGCCGCCGTGATGTACGACCGCCTGCTGGGCATGAGACCGCCGCGGCCCACGTGGGCCGGAGCGAAGTGGGATACTTCCTCCGCGGATTCGGCGGCGGTCACGATCGACGCGTTGAGCATTCCCTCCGCCTTTTACCTTTGCGGCTGGCTGGCCCTGTACGTGATTGTTGTCGGGCCGGTGAACTTCTTCATTCTGCACCGCCTCAAACGGCGGGAACTGGCCTGGCTGACCATTCCGGCCTTGGTGCTTTTGTTTGCCGGAATAAACTATTACTACGGATATTTCCAGCGCGGTCAGCGTCCAATCTTGAATCGGATGGCAGTGGTGCAGGCCTGGGAAGGCGTTCCAACAGCGGAAGCGCGCGGACTGGTGGGATTGTTCTCCCCGCTTCGCACCAAATACACCCTTCAAGCCGACGATGAATTTATGTTGTTTCCCTTCGACACAAGCGCTGGAAACATCCAGGGCGGCGATCAATGGCTCTCCCTGCAGGAAGGTTCCACCATGCTCATGCCGGATGTGCGCGTGGAGATCGGCGGCGTGGAAAGCCTGGCAACGGCGGGCTACCTTCCGGCTCTCGATATCCAAAGCGACCTGGTCGTCGAATGGAACGGGGCCCGTGGTCCTTACGCCACAGGGCAAATCACCAATGCCAGCCCATACACGTTACGCCAAGCCATTCTCGTCACGCCGGGTGATTGGAAGAGACTGGGCGATATTCCCGCCGGGTCCAGCAGGGAGGTCGCCGTCGCAATTTCCACCACCAGTTCATACGGTCCCTCATTCTATACGTTCGATTCCGAAGAAATTCTTAATGTGGATTACGCCGATCTGCAGGAGGATTACGATGCGTTCCGCCGGAACGAATTCCTGAACGCGATCTGGGAACCCGACTACGGTTACACCGACAGCAACTGGGGCGTTTACCTCATGGGCTGGCTGGACGCGCCCATGCTTCCCATTGGCCTGCAGAAAAAACAATTCGACGTTGAAGACACCACCCTATACATCGTTTTGCTGGACCCGAATTTCAAAACGCCTCCCGGCCAGGTCCGGTTGACGCCCAGCCTGTTCGCCTGGGACACCTCCCTCGAAAGCGCAACGCCATACAGCAACCCCGACATTCCCGCGGCCGGCTACACACTCCGCTTTCGAGTTGGATTCCCAATAAAATATTCCTCCGTGGAGGAAATGACTCTGAACCTGAACGTTGGATCGGGCGCCTCGATCACGGATGTCAGCGTTTACATCTTCGATATTACGAGCGGCGAATTTGTAAGGCTCAAAGGACTGCGCAGGGGGAACAATAACATTCCAGACCCATGGCGGTATGTCGGCCCGGGCGGCGATATCCTGATCAAGATAGACACCGCCACAAACAACTACGTCGAGATCAATCCATCCACGATCACATTGGTGGTGAACCCATGACCCCCATTGTCGAGATACGCGAACTCAGCAAGCAATTTGGACGCCGCAAAGCCGTGGACAATATTAGCCTGACGGTTGAGGCCGGCGAAATTTTCGGTCTGGTTGGCCCGAATGGCGCGGGGAAGACCACCACCATGCGCATGATGGTCACCCTGTTGAAGCCGGAACGAGGCGAGATTTTCGTCGGCGGGCATTCCGTGCATCAATCGCCGCATGAGGCGAGGAAACTGATCGGATACATGCCGGATGTGTTCGGCGTCTATGGCGACCTGACCGTCCGTGAATATCTGGATTTCTTCGGAGCCTGTTACGGCATTCACGCGCCCCAACGCGCCCGGTTGATCGCCGACTTGCTCGAACTTGTGGACATCTCCCATCGCCGCGACGACATGGTGGACACGCTGTCGCGCGGACTCAAACAGCGGCTCGGACTCGCCCGCGTCCTGATCCACGACCCGAGCCTGCTCATCCTCGACGAACCGGCTTCGGGCCTCGACCCGCGCGCTCGCGTGGAAATCCGCGAATTGCTTGTGGAGATCGCCCGCCTCGGCAAGACGATCGTCTTCTCGAGTCACATCCTGGCCGATGTGTCCGAGTTGTGCTCGCGCGTCGCCATCATGGAGAACGGTCAGTTGATGGCCGTGGGAAGCATTGACCAACTCAGCCAGCGCGTCGTCCCGCATCGACTCGTGCGCGTCTCCATGCTCAACCGCCTGAATGTCGAAGAGGCGCAGGCCGCGCTGGCTTCCCAACCGGGCATATCCAAAGTCCAACCCCAGGAGGGTTTGGTGCATGCAGATTGGATTTCCCTGGAAGCCGAATTCAATGGGGACGATGACGCCCTGGGCGGTTTGCTGGCCTCACTGCTTGCCCGCGGCCTGCCCATCGTTCACTTCAGCGAGCAAACCCAGGACCTGGAAGAGGTCTTCATGCGCGCCACCAAAGGCATCGTTTCATAGGTACGAACATGGAAACTCAATCCACACCCGCTGTCTCCTCCGCAAAACCGGCCTCCCGTTGGAATATCTTCAACCGCGTCGGCAATCCCGTCATCATGAAGGAACTGCGCGGACGGATGCGCGGCCGCCAGGCGGTGATCCTGTTGACCGGCTACCTGGCCCTGCTCGGTCTCGTGATCGGCGTCATGTACTTCCCCCTCGCCGACCAGACTCTCTCGCGCTACACCTCGCAAACGGAGTTTCGCCAGGGGATCGGAAAGGCTGTTTTCTCCGTTGTCGTATTAATGGAATTGTTCATGGTCAGTTTGATCGGTCCCACCCTCACCGCGGGAGCCATCGCATCCGAACGCGAACACCAGACCTTCGAGATCCTGCGCGCCACCGCGCTTTCGGCGCGCTCGCTTGTGCTTGGCAAACTGGGCGCGTCGCTTGCTTACCTGCTCCTGCTCATTGTCGCCGCCTTGCCCATCGAAAGCATCGCCTTCCTGCTTGGCGGCGTGGCGCTGGAAGAAGTGCTCGTTTCCAGCCTCATGCTGGTTGTTACTGCCCTCTTTTACTGTTCCCTGGGTCTCTTCTTCTCCAGTTTCATGAAACGCACCACCAGCGCGAACGTCGCCTCCTATGTGACAATCGTGCTGTCCTATATTCTGCTCGGTGTGGTATTCTATATCCTGACGATGATCGAAATCAACTCGTATGCTTCATACGGAACCTACCGGAATGACACTGCCTGGGAGACCTTCTTGAGTATCCTGATGTGGACTCTGATCTCCGTCAACCCCCTCCTGGCCGCCACCATGAGCGAGGTCATCCTCGTGGAAGATCAAAGCCTTTGGACCACCTCCCAGTCTCTTTTCGGCGGCCAAAGCCTAACCTTCGTCTCGCCGTGGATCCTTTACACCCTCATCTACATCGGCCTATCGCTTTTGATGATTTTCCTGAGCATCCGATTCGTGAACCGGCCTGACAAATAAAATGTCCACTTTTACCGACCTCTCCCACATCCTCCATCGTTGGACGCGCTGGATACGCCTGCGCCTCGCGCTGACGTGGGGGCTGCGCGGGCTTGCGATTGGCCTCCTCCTCGCCCTGATCGTCGGGACGGTCGGCCTGCTTGGAGCGCGTTTACTGCGCGACGAATTCCTTGCGCTCGTGGGTATCCTTGCCTTCAGCGTCTCCCTTCTGGCAGGGACATTGGCGTTCTTCTGGCCGCTCCCGCCAGGGAAGGCCGCGCGCGTCTTCGACCGCGTTTTCCGTCTCAAGGAACGCGTGAGCACAGCCTTGGAACTTCGGGAGGCGACTCCCACCCCCCTGATCGAACAACAACTCGAAGACACACTCGCGGCCGCCAAACGCGTCCAGCCGCGGCGCGACCTGCCCCTGCGCCTCAAAACCCTCGAAAGCGCGCTGGCATTGGTTTTCGCGTTGATGATCGGATTGCTACTGTGGCGCGGAGAGACGTGGTTCCTGGCCGCCGAACATAACCGCGCCGTGCAACAAGCCGTGGATGAACAAGCGCGACAAATCGAGGAGATTCTCAGTCAAATCGAAGGGGACGAATCGCTGACCGACGAGCAAAAGCGCGCCCTCTCCAAGCCGTTGCGGGAGGCGCTCGAGGGTTTGCAGGCCGATCCCTCCCAAGAGAGCGCGGTCTCGATCCTTGCCAGCGCGGGCGAAAAACTGCAGGCCCTCTCCGACCCGCAGGCAAAACAGATGGCCGAATCGCTTCAACGAGCAGGCGAACAACTCGCTTCGCAGGAGGGCAGTCCGCTCGAAGCGGTGGGCAGGGAATTGGCGCAGGGGAACGCCGTCAACGCCGCGGCGCAACTCTCGCAGATGGATGTGAGCCGGTTGAGCGCGGCGGAAAGGGAGCAACTCGCGAGTCAATTGGAACAGATGTCGGAGACGCTGGCCTCGTCCAATCCACAACTCGCTTCGCAACTGAACCAGGCCGCGCAGGCCCTGCAAAACGACGACCTCGCCGCGGCCCAACAGGCTTTGCAAGACGCCGCGCAGACTCTGGCGCGCGCCGGCCAACAACTCACCTACTCGCAAACCGCCGGCCAACTCGCGCAACAGATGGGACAGGGCGCGGGGCAAGTCCTTGCGGCGGGCGGCGGGCAATCGCCCTCGCAAACAGGGTCGGGTGTGGCGCAGGATGGTCAAAGCGGCGGAGGATCCGGACAGGGGTCCGGAATGAGCGATTCGAGTTCGGGGAATGAGGCGGGCAATTCTCCCATTCCGCAGGATAACGGCCCGGGCGACGGAGGTCAGTCCGCGTACGAACAGATCTACGCGCCCAGCCTGCTCGGAGGCGAGGGAGGCGCAACCGTCAACCTGCCGAACTCGGGCGCGGATGGGACAACCGTCGGGACGGGACCCTCCTCTCCTTCGGACGCGGGTCAGCTTACCGTGCCGTACAACGAGGCGTACGCCGAGTACAATGAAATCATCCAGCAGGCCATTGAAAGCGGGACAGTGCCGCTCGAATTCATCCAACTGATTCTTGATTATTTCAATTCAATTGCGCCGTGAATGTAGCGCGTATGCAAGTACACACGTAGACGCGTAAACGCGACTTGTATACCTGTGTATTTCCACAGAGAGGCGTCCATGACAGACATAACAGTAGAAACATTCCGCGAAAAAGCGAATCGAATCGAAACCGAGGTGGGACGCGTGATCGTGGGCCAGGCCGATGTGGTGCGTCACGTGTTGGTGAGCGTCCTCGCGGGCGGACACGTTTTGCTCGAGGGCGTGCCAGGCCTCGGCAAGACCATGCTGATCCGCACGCTGGCGCAAGCCCTGGACTTGAAATTTTCACGCATCCAATTCACGCCAGACCTGATGCCCGCCGACATCCTCGGCACAGAAATGTTGAGCGACCAGGATGGGCGGCGTGAATTCCGCTTCCGCCCCGGCCCGATTTTCGCCAACCTGATCCTCGCCGATGAAATCAACCGCGCCACACCCAAGACCCAATCCGCGCTGCTCGAAGCCATGCAGGAAGGCTCAGTGACCGTGTCGGACCGCACGCATCGCCTGGATGAACCCTTCTTCGTGATGGCCACACAAAACCCCATCGAAATGGAAGGGACATATCCCCTGCCCGAAGCGCAACTCGACCGCTTCTTTTTCAAGGTCAACGTGCCGTTACCCGATGTGAAAGAGATGGTGGAAATTTTCGAACGCACCACAGGAAAAGAAACTCCCATCGCCGAACACGCGGCCAGCGGCGCGGATATTTTGTCCATGCGCGAACTGGCGCGCGCTGTGCCAGTCGCTTCGCACGTCAAGGAATACATCGCAACGTTGTTGCTCGCCACCCATCCCGAGGACGCGCGCGCCTCGCCGCTCGTGAAAAAATACGTGCGCTACGGAGCCTCCCCGCGCGGCGGACAGGCGTTGATGCTCGGCGCGAAAGTCGCCGCGCTGTTGGCGGGCCGTTACAACGTCGCGTTCGAGGATATTCATAACATTGCCCCTGCCGCGCTTCGTCACAGACTCATCTTGAACTTTGACGGTCTCGCTGAAGGAATCAAACCAGACGATGTGATCGAGGAAGCGATTCGCGCACAGGCAAACACGTAGGCGCGTAAACACGTCGCCTGTCTACCTGTGTACTCCCACCATGCTCTTCGATGAATCCACCCTCCGCAAACTGAACCAACTCTCCCTCGTCGCCACGCGCGTGCGCGCCGGCGCGATGAAAGGCGAGCGGCGTTCCTCGCGGCGCGGTTCGAGCGTGGAATTCGCCGACTATCGCAACTACGCGCCCGGCGACGATCTCCGCCGACTCGACTGGAACATCTACGCGCGGCTGGCGCGTCCCTTCATCAAACTCTTCGAGGAGGAGGAAGACCTCGCCGTCGCCATTTTGATTGACGGCTCGCGCTCGATGGACTGGGGCGAGGGCGACGCCAATAAGTTCCAGTACGCCCTGCGCCTCGCCGCGGGACTGGGAGCGGTCGCGCTCGCCTCGGGCGACTCACTCTCCCTGGCCCTCCTCCAAAACGGACGCGTCGCCGCCGACTTCGCCCCCACACGCGGACAAGCCGCCTTGCCGCGCATGTTCCGCTTTCTCGAAAACCTCGAAGCGCGCGGCGAGACCGACCTCAACCAGGCCCTCCAGCAATATTCCATCACCCCGCGCCGCCCCGGCTTGACCATCCTGCTCTCCGACCTGTTGACCTCCCAGGAAGTTCACGCGGGACTTCGCCTCCTGCAAGGCCGCGGACACGAAGCCGCGCTGATCCACATCCTCGCGCCCGAGGAACTCGATCCATCCCTCGCGGGCGACCTGCAACTGGTGGATATCGAAACCGGCCATGAACAGGATATCTCCCTCGATGGCGGCCTGCGGACGCTTTACCGTCAGCGAACGCGCGCCTGGATCGAAGCCAAGCAAGTCGAGAGTCGCAGGCAGGGCGTCCGCTACTTGAACCTCGTCGCCTCGCTCGCGTGGGATAAAGCCCTCCTGCTCGAAATGAGACGGGCGGGGATTGTGAAATGAATTTCCTCCTCCCCTCCGGCCTCTTCCTCGCCGCGCTCGCCCTCCCCATCCTCCTCCTCTACATGCTCAAACTGCGCCGCAAGCAGGCGCTGGTCTCCTCGACTCTCCTGTGGACTCAACTCCTGCGCGACCAGCAGGCCAACGCGCCCTGGCAAAAACTCAAACGAAATTTACTGCTCATCCTGCAACTGCTCATCCTCGCCGCGCTCGCGCTGGCTTTCGCGCGTCCCGCCATCGAGACCCCCGCCCTCGCCTCGGGCTCGGTCATCATCCTGCTGGACGCCTCCGCCTCGATGAACGCGACCGACGTGATTCCCTCGCGCTTCGAGTCGGCGCGCCGCGCCATCCACACCCTTCTCAGCGGACTGCCCGCCGATTCACGCGTGACCCTCATCCTGGTCGGCGCGACCCCCGAGGCGCTAACCTCCTCCGAAACGGACAAGTCCCTCGTGCGGCGCGCCCTCGACGCGGCCCAGCCCTCGCAAGGCGGCGCGGACTGGCAATCCGCGTTCGCGCTGGCGGCGGGCGCGGCGCGCGGCGGCGCCGACCTCACCACCCTGATCCTTTCCGACGGCGGCCTGCCCGAAAGCGGACTCCCGTCCCTGCCCGGCGAAGCGCGCTACGTTCCCATCGGCGAGACGAGCGACAACCTCGCCATCACCGCGCTGGCTCTCCGTCCGCCGCAACTGTTCGCCGAAGCGACCAACTACGATACGCGCGCCCGCTCCGTTTTGCTGTCCATTTACTTTGGCGAGAACCTGCTCACCGCGCGGCAACTCGACATCCAGCCGGGCCAGAGTCAAAACCTGACGCTCGATGACCTGCCGAATGCGCCGGGCGTGTACCGCGCCCGTATCACGAATCTGCTCGATGAGACCGCGCCCGATTCGATGTCCCTCGATGACGCGGCCTTCGCGGTATATCAAACTTCGTTCACGCGCCGCGTCCTGCTCACGTCCAGCGGCAACCTGTTCATCGAGCAACTGCTGGCGGCCCTGCCAAACATCCAACCCTTCCGCGCTTTGCCGCCCATTGACGGCGCCCTGGTCATTCCGGCGGAATCATTCAACCTCTATATCTTCGACGGCGTCGCCCCGCCCATTTTCCCGGACGGCAATTTGTTGCTCATCAACCCGCCCGGCAATTCGCTCTTCCAAATCGGCGGGACGTTTACGGACATGGGCAACGTGCAGGTACATGAGAGTCCGCTCACGCGCTATGTGGATTGGAGCAACGTCCACATTTTGCAGGCCAAAACCGTGGACGCGCCCGCCTGGGCCGAGACGCTCATCGAAGCCGACGGCGGGGCGTTGGTGTTCGCGGGCGAGACGGGCGGGCGCCGCGTCGCGGTCGTGACCTTCGACCTGCGCGAAAGCGACCTGCCCCTGCAAACCGCGTACCCGATTCTGTTCTCGAACCTGATCAATTACCTCGTCCCCCCCAGCGCCTTCGACGCGACGCAAGCGCTCGCGCCGGGGGAAAGTCTTGCCATCGCGCCGACCGACGCGGAGCAGGTTGTCATTGTGTCGCCGTCGGGGAAGGCGTTCCGTTACGTTCCAAACCAAAGCGGGATCGTTTTCACAGAGACGGACGAACTCGGCTATTACGCGGTCAATTTCGTCACGGGCGATTCCACGACTGCCGAATATTTCGCCGTCAACCTGTTCGACCCGGCTGAATCGGACATCCGCCCGCGCGCCAGCGTCAACGTCGGCCGCGCGGAGATTTCGGCCCAGGCCTCCGAGCGCGTGGGGCAACGCGAGTTCTGGCCGTGGCTCGCCTTGCTGGCGTTGATCGTATTGTTGATCGAATGGCAGGCGTATTATCGCAAGCCGTGGAAGTTCATAAGCGGCACAAGTACGCACGTAGACGGGTAAACGCGTCCGCACGCAACCTGTAACTGCACGCTGGTCGCTGACCACCGATAACTGATGACTTTCTCCAATCCCCTCGCCCTCTTCCTCCTTCTCCTCCTTCCGCTCTTCGCGTGGATAGGCTGGCCGGGCGCGGGACCTGCGCGTACCCGCGAAAGAATCTCACTGGGATTGAGGTTGGCGATTGTCGCCTGTCTCGTCCTGTCGCTGGCGGGTATCCAACTTGTTCGCCGCGCGGATAACCTGGCGGTGGTCTTCCTCGTGGACGTGTCCGACTCGATGTCGCTGGAGGCCATTGCGGCGGAGACGGAATACGTGCGCCAGTCGTTGGAGGGCATGTCGCCGGAGGATCAATTCGCGGTCGTCCTGTTCGGCGCGGACGCGCTGGTGGAACGTCCCATGCTGGCGGGAAGGGACTTGTCGCCATTCACCTCCGCCCCGGTGATGACGCAGACCGACCTGGCGGAAGCCATCCGACTCGGAATGGCGCTCTTTCCTTCGGGCGCGGCCAAGCGGATGGCGATCCTCTCCGACGGCGCGCAGACCACCGGCGACGCGCTCAAGGCGGCGGAGTTCGCGGCCGCCACGGATGTGCAGATCGTTGTCGTGCCGTTCACCGCGTTGCCGGGCGCGGAGGCTCTGATCACATTCGTGGACGCGCCCTCCCACCTACGCCGGGGCGAGAGTTTCGACCTGAACGTGACCATCCAAGCCAGCCAACCGACGAGCGCCGTCCTGCGCGTGCTGGCCGGGGATGTGATCGCCTATGAAGCGACCCATGATCTGCGCCGCGGAACCCAAACGTTCAGCCTGCCCCTTAAGGCCGGCGAGCCGGGCTTCATCCGTTATCAAGTGCAGATCGCGCCGGCGCAGGACGGCTTTCATCAAAACAATCGCCTCGACGCGTTCTCCCTCGTGGAAGGGCCGCCGCGCATCCTCGTGGTCGCGCCCGCGCCCGGCGAAATCATGCCCGGCGGAGGAACGCGTCCCGATGACAGCGCGGCGGTGATCCAGTCCCTGCAGGCCGCGGGATTCACTGTGACCCTCATCACGCCCAGCCTGCTCCCCTCCAGCCTGCCGTCATTGGCGCAATATAACGCGGTCGCGCTGGTGGATGTTCCAGCGCGTCAACTCGGACAGAATCAAATGGACGCTTTGCGCGTCTATGTCCACGATCTGGGCGGCGGACTGGTCGCCATCGGCGGCCCTACCAGTTTCGGCGTGGGCGGTTATTACGGAACGCCGCTCGAGGAAGCCCTGCCGGTGGAAATGCAGATCAAAGACGAGACGCGCCGGCCGTCCCTGGCGATCGTCTTCATTATTGACCGATCCGGTTCGATGTCCGATTCGAGCGGGGGCGCGGTAAAACTGGAGTTGGCGAAAGAGGCCGCGGCGCGTTCCGTCGAATTGCTCTTTCCCACCGACCGCGTCGGCGTGATCGCCTTCGACGACACAGCCAGTTGGGTCGTCCCAATGACCGACATGAGCGACCCGGACTCTGTGGTGAACGCCATCGGCACGATCCAAAGCGGCGGCGGCACCGACATCATGGCCGGTTTGCAAGCCATGGCAAAAATCCTGCCCGGCGACCCGGCCTTGGTGAAGCACGTGGTTCTGCTCACCGACGGCGGCGCGGACCCAACCGGCATTCCCGAACTCGTCCAAAAATTATTCGAGGAAAACGGCATCACGCTTTCCACCGTCGCGGTCGGCCGCGACGCCGCGCCCTGGCTTGAAGACCTGGCCGCCACCGGCGGCGGACGCTACCATTTCACAGCCGATCCATCTGCCATTCCCAGCATCTTCACCGAGGAGACCACGCTCGCCTCGCGCGCCTACATCGTCGAGGAGACGTTCTTTCCAACACAGGTCAGCGCCTCGCCGATCCTGTCGAACATCGAAAGCCTCCCTGCGCTGTATGGCTATGTGGCTGCCTCTCCAAAGAATTTGGCGCGCGTCATCCTCGAATCGCCCAAACACGATCCCATCCTGGCCGCGTGGCAATACGGCCTCGGCCGCGCTGTGGCCTTCACCTCCGACGCTACCGGCCGCTGGGCGCGCGACTGGGTGACGTGGCCGGGCTTCCCCACATTTTGGGCGCAGGCTGTGCGTTACACCCTCGGCTCGACTCAAAACGCCTCCCTCGAACTGAGCGTGGCAAACGAAGGCGAAGCGGCGCGCCTGTTGTTGGATACGATCAACCGCAACGGGACCTACTTGAATGGGATGAAGATCGAAGCCAACATTGTGGGACCCAACGGCGAGATCGAGTCGGTCGTGTTTCGCCAGATCGCGCCGGGTCGCTACGAAACCTCCTTCCATCCGACCGCCCAGGGCGTCTATCTGATTCGCATCAACGGACAGGGCGCGGACGGATCCTTCTCGCAGACCGCCGGCTGGACGATGACCTACTCCCCCGAATATGCCCGCATCGAATCGGACCCGGACCTGCTCCTGCGCCTCGCCGCGCTCGCGAACGGGACAGTTGGTTCCGCCGACCCCACCGACATTTTCGATCACAACCTAAACGCCTCGCGCGCCGCCCGTCCCATCTGGCCGTGGCTGGTGGCATTGGCCGCCCTGCTCCTGCCTTTCGACATCGCCTCGCGCCGCTTGATCCTCACCCGGCAGGACTTCCTGCGGTTGCGCGCCAACCTGGCAAACTGGCGATCATCCCGCCGCGCGCCGGAATTACAAACTTCCCCGCACATGACCGCCCTCTTTCAAGCCAAGCAACGCGCGCAAAGCAACGCCCCGGTCGAGCCGCTCCGCCCGATCATTCCAGAGGAACCGGCAGAACCTCCCACCGAGCCGCCTCCCGCCCCCGACAAGGCTCCGACTCAGGATCCATCCCAGCCCACCGCGCAGGCATTGCTAGCGCGCAAGAGAATGAAAAAGAAGTGACGCTGGTCCCAACGCGAGGGGCCGGGACGCTTCCACTCTCCGCCGCCGGACAACCTCGCTTCGCGCCCCAACCCGAATCCACATCATCAATTTCGGCCTGTACTGCAACGCCTCGGCGATGCGCGCTTGCTGGATGGTTTCGCTTCCCGCCAAATCCGCAATCGTGCGCGCCAATTTGAGCAGGCGGCGATAAGCGCGCGCCGAGAGGTTCATTTGGTTCATGGCCGCGCGCATGAGCGACTCGCCGATCTCATCCAACTTGCAAAACTTTCGCGCTTCCGCGACGCGCATGTCGGCGTTCAGGCAAAATATAAATCAAGCGACTTAAATCAAGGGGATTTTTGGGCTAATCCAAGTAGCCAGACCGATCAGCAGGCCGGCGACCGCGTCCATGCCGGAAGTGTGACCCACTCTCATGGCGGCTTCGGCAACTTGAAGCAGGCGGTCGGAATCCCAGCCTGCACAAATCGCCTCCGCAAGATTCGCCAGCAGACTTGAAACCTGTCCCTGCGCGGCGTGATGCAGGTAGGCGCGGCTGATTTCGTTTGTCTGGGAGGAATGGCGAATGATCGCATCGCCTAAATTTGAAACGAACCGCGCGCGTTCATTTTGATTCTGAATGGAACACCAAAGCCCGGCGATGAAGCCGACGAGAAGATCGTCCCCGCTTGGCGTGAGGCCGGAGCCGAGGCCGATCAACGCACGCACGGAAGAGTCGGCGCGGGGCAGGTCGTCCTGCCGCGTCGCTTCGACGAGTCCGCGCAGGGCGTCTCCCGCTCGTTCCGCCACCGACTGACGGAGCGCAAAAACTTGCCCTGAGCCCGTCGAAGGGTCTCCTGTTTTTGCATCGAAGTCTGGAGACTTCGACTCCGCGAATCGCAATAGATTCTCCGCGAGAATATCCGCGTTCGATTCGATTTGCCGAGCGTTCAACGCTTTCCAGGCAGAACCCCAGGAGGCAGAGACGGTCGGATTGGTTGGATCAAATTGGAGGGAGGGAAGATCGCACTTCCAGCGGCGCGCCCCGCGCAGGTCAATCGTCAAAGAAGCGAGGCGCAGGTTTCCATCGCGACAGGTCGCCGGTTCGCCCGCGTGAAAAATCTCAAAAGAAAAATCGTCGGGCGCCTCGACTCGAATCCCCTGCGGCAGATCCGCTTCGCTCGCCGCGAGGATGGTTATCAATTGATTCGCGCCGAGGCGCAGATTCATCGCCGCGCGGAAAACGCTGTGAACCGCCGCGTTGAATTCCGGGGGAATCGAATCGCCGATGGAAATTGCATGCAAGATCATTCTTTACCGCAAAGTACACAAAGGGGGGAAGGATTTTCCTTCGTGACCTTCGTGTACTCTGTGTTTAGAGGGTGCGTCGCACTCAACAAATTCGGATTCGCCCGACGGTCAGGTGCGACGCGCTCGCGGGGAGCGGTTACTTCATCGGCTCGAACTTCAATCCGAACACTTCCTCGCCGTATTGTTTGCGGATCGGTTCCCAACTGGGCCTGACCTTCATGCCCACTTTGAGTTCGTCCACCGACTCGGCTTTGATCTGTCCCATGGCTTTGACCTTGTTCTCGAACTCCGCCACGCCGATGATGAGAAAGCGCTGGTCGAAGCCCCAGGGCAAATTGAAGATGGCGGTGTAGGTGAGAAGTTTGGCGTTGCCCTGCGGCTTGACCTTCTCGAAGTCGCGGCCTTTGCACTCCAGGCAGCGATCATGGAAAGGATAGTGCAGCTTGCCGCACTTTTTGCATTTGTAGGCTGTGATCGCAATTTCGTGACTCATGGCTGGACCCTCTTCAAGATGAAGCACAACACATTGTTGCCGAAGCCGCCGAAGTTGACCGTGAGTCCGACCTCGGCGTTTTTCACCTGGCGATTCTCCGGCAGTTCGTGGCGCAACTGCCAAACGATGTCCACGATTTGCGCCACGCCGGTCGCGCCGACGGGGTGGCCGCGCGCTTTCAGTCCGCCGGAGAGGTTGATCGGGATCTGTCCGCCGAGTTTGGTTTTGCCCGCGGCGACAGCCTTCCCGCCTTCGCCTTTCTTGAAGAAGCCGACGTGTTCGCTCTCCGCGATTTCCAAAATGGTGAAGGCATCGTGCAATTCTGCAACGTGAACGTCGGAGGGTTTCATCTTCGCCATGGCGAAGGCTTTTTGCGCGGCGAGCGTCACCGCTTTGAGATCGGTCGGGTCTTCGCGCTCGGCGAGAGTTTGCGTATCCGTCGCCTGGCCAAAACCGGCGATGACCACGTACGGCTTGCCGCTTTTCTTGGCAATGTCAACAGAGCAAAGAACCAACGCGGCGGCTCCGTCGCTGACCGGGCAAAGGTCATAGAGATGAAGCGGGTCGGCGGAAACCGGGTTGTTGACGACCGCGTGAGGGCTGTCGAAGATTCCGTTCTTGTCGAGCGCCATTTCCACGTGCGCGTAGCGGTTGAGCGTTCCCATCTCCTGGTTCTTCAACGAGATGGCGACGAGGTGTTCGCGCGTCACGCCGTATTTTTCCATATACAAACGCGTGAACATGCCGGCCATGCCGGGCAATGTGATTCCATACGGATATTCCGCCTGCGGATGAGTCATGGTGGCGACAAAATCCGTAGCGCGCCAGCCGGTCACTTCGCGCATCTTCTCGCCTCCCACGACCAACGCCGTATCGTAATAACCGGAAGCGATGGCGAGCAAACCGTTCTTCACCGCGGACGCGCCGGACGCGGGACCGTTTTCGATGGTCTCGGCCGCGGCGGGCAGGAGGCTGAGGCGATCCACCAACGAACTGGCAATCGCGGTCTGGCGTTGGATCACTCCGCCGCCCATGTTGGCGACGTACACCGCATCCACCGATTTATCGCCGAGGCCCGCGTCATCCAGCGCTTTCAATGACGCGTACGCCAGCATATCCATCAAGGTATCTTCGTCGCGGCGCCCGAATTGGATCATGCCCGCGCCGATTATCGCTACTTCTCTCATGGCGTTATCTCCCTTTGAGTCCCGCGATCCTTTCGCGGATCGTCGCGTCGTCTGCGAACTTGATTTCGGCTTCTGCTTCATCCATCAACTCCTGGGGAACGGGCCGGTCGCCGACAACGAGTCGCGGCTTGGCTTTGAGGTAGGTTTCGCGGTCCAACACCCACGAATCGCCTCCGCCCAACTCGTGCGGGATCTTGGTTTCCTTGAGCGGGTACTCCACCATCCAGCGGCGGAATCCGATCGGGCTTTCGGCCACGATCAGCACCTGGTCCTGGTTCAGGTATTCCATGTGGTATTCCATCTTGGATGCGAACAGGTGCGAGCCGATGCGCAGGCCGCGGTCAATCGCCAGCGTGTGATAACTCATGCCGACCTTTTCGTTTTCAAGTCGGCCATTGACCACGCCGACGAGGTAGCCATCCACCTGCCCCAGCAGGCAGTATTCGCTTTTGACTCGATGGCGATACCACGCCAGCAACTCGCCGTACAAGCGGGCGCTGACGATATCGTAGTAGTCCCGCTCGATGAACAGGCAGGGATGAACGGATTTGAGGATGGCCGGCACATCCTCGCGTTGGGCCTGCCGCACGACCATTCTCTTGCCGTTCGCCAACGTGATGACCTTGGGCGGGTAGGGCGGCATGGGGTATTGCATGGGCCGCAGGACGGCCTCGAGCTCCATATCTACGGGCATTGAGTTTCTCCTTTTTTTGGGGTTGAACGTTCAACGTTTAACTCAGATTCGCCTTGCTCAACTTGTTGATGCTTTCCACATGCGCCGGATCATAGGCGTCGCCAAATTTGGTTTTGGGCAGGGAGGCTTTCTTGGTTTGCAGGGCTTCGTACTCTGCATCGTCCAGGATCGCAACGCAGCGCGCGATGGAGGATTCGCCGTCCACGAAACGCCAGGGGAACATGCCAATCGGAACGCGGCGGTTGAGCAACAGGTCAATCTCGCCGCCGATGCACTCGGCATGGACGATGCCGTACGGGAACATCTCCAGGTGCATCAATTGATATTTTGTGTCGTCGAAGAATTCGGCCAGCGGCATCCCGTATTTTTTCTTGAACACCTTCTCCGCCTGGCGCGCTTGGCGCGGCATCCAGTCACGGATGATGGTGTTCATCGGGTGGTCGGCGCTGCCGCAGTCCACGCCGATCCAGCGCAACTTCTTCGCCTTCGCCCACTCGGCGAACTCGCGGTCGGGGCCGGGGTGCATCACCATGTAGCGGACTTCGTTGGCGGTCGGCATGTCCCAGCCGAAGTGATGGTAGCCGGTGTGGATGATGAGGATGTCGCCCTCGCGGACCTCGACGCGCTCCTCGACCATTTTGCTGGTGTACACATCGTAATCGCCGCACACGTCGCTCAGGTCCACAATCGCCGCATCATGCACGAGGTAATCCATGTCGAGCGAGGCAATGTCCTTGCCCGGCGTGTGAAAGTGAATTTCTCCGTCGAGATGTGTGCCGAGATGATTCGAATGCGTCACCACCTGCCCGTTGGCCCCGTTGGGCGCGAGGCGCTTGAAATATTTCAGTTGCAACGGTTCATAGGTGGGCCATGCCGGTGTTGCGACGCCCAGGGGGATCGTAAGGTCAATGAATTTCATGGTTGGTTTCCTTTCATATTGTTATTGCTCACCGCCTCGCGAATGCGCATAAAATCCGTCGCCAATCGAACACGCCCGATTATACTGCAAGCGTCATTTTTCACAGGAAAATGTATAATAGGTTTACAAGATACGCCCCGCATGCGGAGATCGAAACATGCAACCATTGGAAAACATCCGAGTATTGGATCTCTCACGCGCCATGGCAGGCCCCTTCTGCGCCATGATGTTGGGAGATCTCGGCGCGGAAGTCATCAAAGTGGAACTCCCAGAGACGGGAGACGAGAGCCGGGCATGGGGGCCGCCCTTTGTAGGCAAACCGTACGGGCCGTATCCGGGAGAGTCGGCCTATTTCATTTCCATCAATCGCAATAAACGCAGCATCACGGTCAACCTGAAAAGCGCCGAAGGGCAGGCGATCATCCGAAAGTTAGCCGCCATCTCCGATGTGGCGATCGAAAATTATCGCACCGGCGTTTTGGACAAAATGGGACTGGGCTACGCGGCCTTGCACGCGCTGAATCCGCGCCTGGTGTATTGCTCCATCAGCGGGTACGGTCGCACCGGACCCCAGGCGGATCGGCCCGGCTACGACGCGATCCTTCAGGCCGAGGGCGGCATTATGAGCATCTCCGGCCCCGTCGAGGGTCCGCCATCGCGCGTGGGGGTTTCCATCATTGATATTTCAACGGGAATGTTTTCCGCGACGGCGATCCTCGCGGCCTTGCGCGTGCGTGACGCCACAGGCGAAGGCCAGTTGATAGACATGTCCCTGCTCGACTCCAATGTCGCGCTCCTGGCGAACATCGCGTCCAATTACCTGCTCGGAGGAAAAGCCCCGCGCCGATTGGGCAACGCGCATCCCAATCTGATTCCGTACGAGGCGTTCCAGGCGCGCGACCGTTGGTTCATGCTGGGCGTGGCGAACGACCGGCAGTGGGGCCAGATGTGCCAGGCAATCGGCCATCCCGAACTGAAAGACGATCCGCGCTTCGTCACCAACAGCGACCGCCTCGCCAATCGCGACGCGCTGACAAAGATCATCGGCGAAGCGTTCATCACGCGCGACGCGAGCGAATGGCTTGCCGAATTGGAAAAGGTGGGAATCCCCTGCGGCTCGATCAACACCCTCCCGGAAGTATTCAACAGTCCCCAAGCCGAAGCGCGCAACCTGGCATTGACCGTGGAACATTCCACCGCCGGTCAAATCAAAGTCCCGGGTTTTCCATATAAATTCTCGCAGACCCCGGCGGAAGTTCACCTGCCTCCGCCCACTCTCGGCGAGCATAACGAAAAAGTGTTGACGGAGTTGTTGGGATACTCCGTTGAGGATGTCGTCCGTTTACGGGAGCAAGGCGCGATTTAGTAAGTATTTGAAAAGCCCGTTTTTTACGGAATCCGAAAGTTCTACTTTCGGAGGGCTGTATCCCGAAGTAGAACTTCGGGAATCCTAATCACGTGAAATTGCAGGAGACTCTCGGTGAAAGAATTTATTGCGGCTTGCGTTCAAATTTCCATCACGCCGAATGACGTGCAGGCAAACATGGATAAGGGAGTCGTGTGGCTTGAAAAGGCCGTCGAGCAGCATCAGGCGGAATTGGTCGCCTTTCCCGAAACGGTGACTACCGGTTACGAGACCGGTCTCAGCGCGGAAAAGTTATGGGATTTGGTGGATGACGCGCCAGGCGCAGTCACTCAAAAAATTCAAGAGGCCGCGAAGCGCTTGGGCGTCCATGTGGTGTGGCCCACGTATCGTCGCGGCGAGAAGCGGGGAATGGTCTACAACTCTTGCGTCTTGATCGGTTCACAAGGAGAAATCGTCGGCATCTACGATAAGACCCATCCCGCGCCGTGGGAACGTCGCGTCAACGGCGGCTGGGCCGAAATCGGAATGCGCGCGGATGTCTTCGATACGCCGCTTGGCAAGATCGGCATGATTATCTGTTACGACGGCGACTTCCCCGAACTCTCGCGCCTGCTGGCGGTGAAGGGCGCGGACATCATTGTGCGCGCCTCCGCCTTGCAGCGCAGTTACGACATCTGGTATATCACCTCCTGCGCGCGGGCGTACGACAATCACGTTTATGTGCTTGCTCCCAATTTGGTCGGGCCGGACACCAGCGGCAACTACGGATTTGGTCACAGCATGATCATCAATCCCATCGCGTGGCGGCTGGCGCAGGCGCGCGGCACGGAGGAGATCATCTCCGCCAAGCTCGATCCCGACCCGATGCGCTACATCACGTGGGGAAGCAAGGCATTGCAATCGTTCGACCATCTGCAAGACCGGAACCTGGAACTTTACAAAGATGGAATCCTGAAAGAGGCGCGCTCCAAGTTCGAGCCTGGAAGACGCGTCTCTCGTTGAATCTTTGCCGCAGAGATCACAGAGAAAATGAGTTTTTACGAGTCTTTTCTCAACGGTCTCTGTGCGCTCTGTGGCGATGCAAGAATTTATCATGGATAACAGGAACAATTCATTATGACAGTTACCAAAGTTGAAATTCGCAAAGGCGCTTACTACGACTCTGTGATCCTCATGCAGTTGCAACGCTCGCTGACTCAGCAGCCCGGCATCGCGGACGCGGGCGTTGTGATGGGAACAACCGCCAACAAGGAAGTGTTGGCGCAGAGCAATATGCTTGTTCCCGAAGTCGAATCTGCGGGCGCGGACGATTTGGTCATCGTCGTCGTTGGCGAGGATGAAACTTCGGCGCAGACCGCCCTCGGCAAAGTGGACGAGTTGGTGGCGGCGCGGCGCGGAAGCGGCGGCGCGCAGGATTACCGTCCGCGCAGCATCGAGACCGCCGCGAAAATGCTGCCCGACGCGCAATGGGTTTTGATCTCTGTTCCCGGCAGGTACGCGGCGGGCGTGGCGCGGCAGGCGATGAGTTTCAACAAACATGTCTTTCTTTACAGCGACAACGTCTCGCTCGAAGATGAAATCGAGTTGAAACAGCAAGCCGCGCAAAAAGGATTGCTGGTGATGGGTCCCGATTGCGGCACCGCGATTGTCAACGGGATCGGGCTGGGCTTCGCCAACAAAGTTCGCAAGGGACCGATTGGCGTGGTCGCCGCGTCTGGCACGGGGTTGCAACAGGTCACGGTTCGGATTCACCAGATGGGCGGCGGCATCACGCACGCGCTCGGCACGGGCGGGCGCGACCTTTCGGAAGCGGTCAACGCATCCACCGCCCGGCAGGGACTCGATTTGATGGCGCGCGATCCCGATACCAAAGTCATCGCGCTGGTTTCCAAGCCGCCGTCGCCGAAAGTCGCGGGCGAGCTTATCAAAGCCGCGCGCGCGATCCCCAAGCCGGTCGTGGTCAACTTCATCGGGTATGCCAGCGCGTCGCGCCGCGTGGATAATATCTTCTTCGCGACCACTTTTGACGAGACCGCCGAACTCGCGATTCGCCTCGTCAACTCGACAGAGGATTTTGACGCGCAGCCCGATGCGTCCAAATTCAAACCCGGGCAAAGATATTTGCGCGGCCTCTTTTCCGGCGGCACGCTTCAATACGAGGCGCTGCTGATTTTGCAAAACTACCTCCCCGTCGTTTATTCCAACGCGCCGCTCGACAAGAAAAACAAACTCGAAGATTCCCTCGTCAGCAAAGAGCATACGATCATTGACCTGGGCGAGGACGAATTCACGGTTGGGCGCTTGCATCCGATGATGGATAACGACCTGCGGATTCGCCGACTCGAAAAAGAGGCCGCCGACCCGGAGGTTGCGGTTCTTCTTCTTGACGTTGTGCTGGGTTACGGCGCCCATCCGAATCCTGCGGGCGAGCTGGCCCCGGCCATCGCTTCGGCGATTCAGGCCGCCGCGTCCGGGGGCAGAACCTTGGAAGTGGTGGCGGTCGTCTCCGGCACGGACGAGGATCCGCAAGATATGGGGAAGCAAATTCGGGCGTTGGAAGAAGCGGGCGCGAAAGTGGAGACCAGCAACGATGCGGCCGCGCGTTACGTCGGTCGGTTAATCCAAGCCATCGAACGTTCCAGTCGAGCCGCGACATCCGCAACGCAGGTTGACCTGGGCGCGATCAAAAATCCGATGGCCGGAATCAACGTCGGTTTGGAATCGTTCACCGAGAGTTTGATCGCGCAAGGCGCGCGGGCCGTCCAGGTGGAATGGAAGCCCGCGGCCGGCGGCAATGAACGACTGTCGGGTATTTTGGAACGCATGAGACAAAAACAGTAGGGCAAAATTAATTTTGCCCTACAAAATTTGGAGGCGCGAATGGATATTGAAAAAGCAAACGCCGAGGCGACCCAGCGAATGATGGAAGCCAGGCCGATTGCCACGACGATGGCAAAGGCGATTGAGGTTGTGCCGGGCATTCACGAAAATATGCTGATGCACGCCGGGCCGCCCGTGACGTGGGAGCGCATGTCCGGCCCGATGCGCGGCGCGATGATGGGCGCGTTGATCTTCGAGGGCAAAGCCAAAAACGGCGAGGAGGCGGAGAAGATGCTCGCCTCCGGCAAGATCGAATTTTCGCCCTGCCACGAACACATGTGTACCGGCCCGATGGCTGGAGTCATTTCGCCTTCGATGCTGGTATATGTGATCGAGAACCAGACGCATGGAATCAAATGCTTCTCCAATCTCAACGAGGGACGCGGCAAGGTTTTGCGGATGGGCGCGTACAGCCCGGAGGTCATCGAGAAGTTGCGCTGGATGGAATCCACGCTCGGGCCGACGATCAAGGCCGCGCTCGAAGCCATCGGCGGCGTGGACGTGCGCGCGATCCTCGCGAAGGCGCTCCACATGGGCGACGATGGACATAATCGTCTCGACGCCGCGTCTGTGCTGTGGACAACCCAACTCGCGCCGTTCATCGCGAAAACAGCCAAAGACAGCGCCACCGCGTTCGATGTGATCAAGTTCCTCGGCGAGAACGCGTTGAGCATTTTGAACCCTGTGATGGCTGGATGCAAGTCCATGACGTATGCCGGTCACAACATCGAAGGCAGCGCCATCGTCACCATCATGGCGCGCAACGGAACCGACTTCGGACTTAAGGTCAGCGGGCTGGGCGATCAATGGTTCACGGCGCAATCACCGATAGTCAAGGCGTTGTACTTCCCCGGCTTCACCGAAGCGGACGCCTGCCGCGATATCGGCGACAGCGTCATCACGGAGACAGCGGGCATCGGCGGCTTTGCCATGGCGACCGCGCCGGCATTGGTTCAGTTCATTGGCGGCGCGCCGAAAGACGCGATCAATACCACGATGGATATGTACGAAATCACGTATGCCGAACACAAGTATTTCACCATCCCGTTCCTGGATTTCCGCGGCACGCCCACCGGCATTGACATCCGCAAGGTAGTCGAGAAACAGATCGCCCCGCGCGCCAACACCGGCGTCGCGCACAAAGACCCGGGAGTCGGGCAGGTCGGCGCGGGAGTCGTCTCGATGCCGATGAGCGCGTTCGAAAACGCGCTGGTCGCGTTCGCGGATAAATACGGGTTCTAACCCATACATGCTCAGAAACCAGGTTTCTCGGAGAAACCTGGTTTCTGAGCCCATATCAAAAACGGAGGCTGCGATGGACCGAGAAAGTTTCATCAAGATGATGAGTGAGGCCAAACTCTATGACCTGACTCAAGGCTGTAGTATTTTCACTCCCCCCTGGCCCGGTGAAAAATCGCTGGAAGTGCATTTCTTCAAACGCGTCACCGGCGCGTACGGAGGCGGACAGGGCGCGAACGGCCAGATCCTGAATTGGAGCAACACGGTCGGCACGCACCTGGTGGGGGAACGCGCCTTTCACTCCGGCGGGCGCGCGATAGCCGATATTCCGCTGACCGACCTCAACGGTCCGGGCGTGATCGTGGACATCTCAGATATGGTGTCCGATTACGGCATCATCAC
Organism: uncultured Anaerolineaceae bacterium; assembly: GCA_964625215.1. Classification (GTDB taxonomy): domain Bacteria; phylum Chloroflexota; class Anaerolineae; order Anaerolineales; family Villigracilaceae; genus Denitrolinea. The sequence continues at coordinate 28,708 of CAZVAX010000021.1, forward strand.
GCCGGAGATGATCACGAAGAAAGCCGAAGTCAAAAAAGGCGACATTCTGATCGTCAACACCGGCTATCACAAGTATTCCTGGGATCAGCCGCAGGTAGACAACCCAAGCGCGCAGGGCGGCGTGGAATCCATGGAATTCGGTTTTCATGTGCGCCATCCCGGACCTTCAATGGCGTTTTACAAATGGGCGCTGGATATGAAACTCAAGGTCGTCGGCGTGGACTGCGGCTGCGCGGAACACCCGATGAACACGCCGATCCGCCGAATGCACGAAAACCACTTCAAGTTGGCGGAAGAGAAGTTGAAAAAGGAAACCGGCAAAACCTGGGATGAGACCTTCCCGCAGGGCGAGTATTACGAGCTCACGCACATCGCCATGCCGAAGGCGCATCTCGTCCTCGCCGAATGTATCGTCGGCGACATTGACAAACTGAAGAATAAACGCGCCTGGATTCAGATCATGCCCATCCCGTACATGGAAGTGGAAACGGCCTGGTCGCGCGTCTCGGCGTTGACCGCGCCGGAGGGAATGGGCGACGAGGCCTTCTTCGCGGAAATGGCGAAATCGCAGATGATTGACATGACCGTGCCGTTCAGCGTCCAGACCCCGCAATGGCTGAACTACATTCCACTGAGCGTCACCTACACCAAACGCGTCGGCGGACAATACTTCGGCATGGGGCGCAACGGCTCCATCTGCAACGCCAGCATCCATCTCGCCACCCACATGGACGGCGAAAAACACTTCTATCCGAACGGACGCACCATCGGCCAGGTTCCGCTGGAAGAATGGGTCGGCCCCGGCGTCATCGCGGACATCTCCGGGCTGGTCAGCGATTCGAGCGTCTACACCCCCAAGATGATTCACGATGTCGTTGACATTCGCAAGGGCGACATCCTGGTCATCAAGACGGGCTGGAACAGGTTCGGCTGGTTCAGCGAGGATTCGGACGAGTTCCGCTACATGGTCAAGCATCCGGGTCCCTCCGCCGATTTCTCCAAATGGGCGGCGGATATGCACATCAAATGGATCGGCGTGGACGCGGTCTCCGCCGACCATCCGATGAACACCATCATGCGCATCTGGCATCCCAAGACCTTCGCGGAAGCCAACGCCAAACTCATCAAGGACTTCGGGAAATCCTGGGACGAGATGTATCCGCTGGAAGGCTTCTACCAGGATATGCACCTCAACCTGTTCCCGAAGCACATCCTTCACGCGGAAAACCTCGCGGGCGACATTGCCACTGCAAAGAGCGGACGGTATTACATCGGCTGCTACCTGCAAAAAGCGATGGAGACCGAGTCCATGTGGGGCCGCTTCGTGGCGTTCAAGGAAGGGTAGCGCCTCAAACCTTTGTACACGGATAACACGGATTTCACGGGGTCTCACGGATTTCTTTTTTATAGTTTTCCGTGTCGTCTGTGTAATCCGTCTACAGAGACCTGGCATCTTTATCATGATCCTGATCACAGGTTCGGCTGGAAAAACCGGGCGAGCAGTGATTCGCGCGCTTGCCCAAAGCGGAGAGCCAATCCGCGCGTTGGCGCGCCGACCCGATCAAGTTGCCAAACTCGAGTCGCTCGGCGTGACAGAAGTTATCGTCGGCGACCTGCTCGACCAGGCAAGTGTGAATCACGCGGCGCAGAATGTCCGCGCGGTATATCACATCGCTCCAAACGTCAGCCCGGATGAAGTGACCATTGGACGAATCGCCATCCACGCGGCAAAGTCCGCAAACGTGGAACGCTTTGTCTTCCATTCCGTCCTGCGTCCGCAAATCGAAGCCATGCCGCATCACTGGCAGAAGTTGCGCGTCGAGGAGTTGATTCTTGAATCGGGCTTGTCCTTCACGATCCTGCAACCGACGATCTACATGCAGAACATTCTGGCGAATTGGGAGCGGATCGTCAACGATGGAGTCTACCCAATCCCTTATCTGCCGGAGACGCGTTTGAGTATGGTTGATTTGGAGGATGTCGCGCAGGTCGCCGCGAAAGTTTTAACGGAAGATGGTCATCGCGGCGCAATCTACGAATTGGTCGGCGCGGCGGCGATGACTCAAATGGAAATCGCCAAGGTTTTGAGCGAACGCTTGAATCGCCCGGTGATGGTCAAGGTTGTGCCTCTTGATGAATGGGAACGAAACGCCAGAGCCAATGGGATGGGCGAATATCAAACAAAAACCTTGCTGAAGATGTTCCGCTACTACGAGCGTTATGGATTCGCCGGCAACCCGAATATCTTGCGTTTCCTGCTTCAAAGGCAACCCGCGTCGTTTGTGGATTTTGTCGAAAGGATTGCGAGTGAGCGAAAAAGTGATCTCAGAGTTGGATAATTATTTGAGTCGGCTCGAAGACCTGCGCGGCCAGGCCATACGCCTGATCGCCGACCTGCCCGCGCAAGCCCTGAACTGGAGGCCCATCGAGGGAAAAGAAGATCACGCCACAAATTCATTGGCGGTTCTCGCCGCGCACATTGCAGGCGCGGAACATTATTGGGTCGCGGAAGTGATCGGCGGCAGGCTCGCGACGCGTGACCGCGACGCGGAATTCGTCACGGTGGCGGCAGGCGCGGCAGAGTTGGTCCGATTATTGGAGAATGTCGCGCAGGAAACAAGGGAAGTATTTTCCGCTTTGAGCGAATCCGATCTGAATGGGACGCGCCAGGCGCGGGATCGAGTCGTCCCGGCGCGCTGGTGCATCCTGCATGTGATTGACCACACGTCCCTCCATCTGGGTCACATGCAGATCACGTACCAATTGTGGTCGGGCGGAAATAGCATTTCCTCGCCGCTGTGGTTTGACCGTTTGCCAAAAAGTAAGTAAGATTACATAACATATTCGCTATACTTGTCCAGAGGAGAGAAAATTCCATGAAGCCGCCTCCTTTCGAGTATTTTGCGCCAACGACGGTGGAAGAGGCATTGGCTCATCTTGCCGAACACGGCTATGACGCCAAGCCTCTGGCCGGAGGACAGAGCCTGATCCCGATGATGAATTTTCGGCTGGCCCAACCTTCCGTGCTGATTGACCTGAATAACATTTCCGAACTTTCGTACATCCGCCCCGACAATAACGGCGGCGCGCTGGTGGGGGCGATGACGCGGCATAAAGTAGTGGGGAGCGATCCGCTCATTGAAAAGCAAATTCCTCTGGTTCACAACGCAATACCCAATATCGGCACGCCGCAGGTCCGCACGCGCGGCACGTTTGGCGGAAGCCTTTCCCATGCGGATCCATCAGCGGAATTGGTGGCGATCAGCGTGGCATTGAACGCGCGATTAAGGGTACGAAGCCAGAAGAGCGAACGTTGGATTCCCGCGGGCGAATTTTTCATCGGATCGTTCACCCCCGCGCTAGAACCGGATGAACTGCTCGTGGAGATTCAACTCCCGCCTCTGCCCGGACGTTCGGGCTGGTCGCTGATGGAAGTAGCGCGCCGCCACAACGACTTTGCCTTGATGGGCGTCGCCGCGGTCGTCACGTTGGACAAAGATGGAAACTGCGATTCGGCGCGGATGGCCTTCCTGAGCGCGGGGGATCGTCCCATGGAAGCGCATCAGGCCGCGGAAGTGTTGAAGAGACAAAAGCCAACCGGAGAGGCCATTCTGGCCGCGGCGGAAAAGGCATCCTCCGCCGACATCGAGCCGGGCAGCGACATCCACGCCACGGCGGAATTCCGCCGCCACCTGGCAAATGTGCTCACCCGCCGCGCGTTGGAAGAGGCTTTCAAACGCGCCAGAGAAAATTAGGGAGATTTCCATGAACTCATTCAACCTCTCCGTAACCGTTAATGGCGCATTGTATGAACGCGAGGTCGAGCCGCGTTTGCTGTTGAGCGATTTTCTGCGCCACGATCTTGGCTTGACCGGCACACACGTCGGTTGCGAGCATGGCGTATGCGGGGCTTGCACGATCCTGTTCGACGGCGAACCGGCGCGCTCGTGCCTGATGTTCGCGGCGATGGCGCACGGCCACGAAGTGACGACGATCGAGGGACTGGGAAGCATTGACCAACTCAGCCCGCTTCAAGAAGCGTTCCGCGAAGCGCATGGTCTTCAATGCGGATTTTGCACGCCGGGATTTTTGACGACATTGACGGCCTTCCTGAAAGAGAATCCCCATCCCAGCGAGGAAGAAATCCGCGAAGCGCTTTCTGGAAACCTTTGTCGTTGCACGGGCTATCAGCACATCATGGACGCGGTGAAACTCGCCGCCGAGAAAATGAATCATTGACACAAATTTCTTGGGAATCCGAAAGTTCTACTTTCGGAAAGCTGAACCCGAAGTAGAACTTCGGGAATCCAGAAGCCGCAAAGTTTCTAGAAATTTCTTGGCACAGGAGCGACGCCATGGCACAACGATACGTTGGGGAACGAATTAAACGAAACGAAGATCCGCGCCTCCTCACCGGGCAGGCCCTGTTTGTGGACGATGTCGAGATTCCCGGCATGTTGCACGCCGCGTTCAAGCGTTGCGATCACGCCCATGCGCGCATCGTGAGCATTGACGTTTCTGCGGCGCGCGAACGACCGGGCGTAGTCGCCATCTTCACTGCGGAGGACATGGGGAACGATTGGTCGCCCGGCCCGCCCCTCGTGTCGCCCCCGCCCACCGTCAAGGATGTGACGTTTCATTCGCGCCGGCAGGCTCCGTTGGTGAAGGACAAAGTTCGGCACGCGGGCGAGAACGTTGCGGTGGTCATCGCGGAGAATCGCTACATTGCCGAGGACGCGGCCGAGGATATCGTCGTCGAGTACGAAGCGCTGCCGGTCGTGACGGACCTCGAAGCGGCCCTCGCGTCCGACAGCCCGCGCGTCCACGACGATTTGGAATCGAACCTGGCGGCGCACTTCCATCAGAAAAAGGGAGATTACGAAGCGGCCAAAGCGCGGGCAGATTGCGTCATCCGAAGGAAGTTTTACATTGACCGCGGCGCGGCGGCAGCCATGGAAAATCGCGGCATCGTCGCGCACTGGGACGAGAAGAGCAAGCAACTGACGATGTGGGATACCACGCAGGCTCCGATCCCGATCCGCAACGGGACCGCGGCGCGGCTGGGACTTTCCGACAGCCAGGTGCGCGTCGTCGCGCCCTTCGTGGGCGGCGGGTTCGGCCCCAAGATCATGATGTTCTATCCCGAGGAAATGCTCCTGCCGTGGGCCTCGAAGAAGTTGGGGCGTCCCATCAAATGGATCGAAGACCGGCGCGAGAATTTCTACGCCACAACGTCGGAACGCCAGCAGGTTCACGAAGTTGAGATGGCTTTCGCCAAGGACGGGCGCATCCTCGGCATGAAGGATGATTTCCTGCACGACACCGGCGCGTTCGATCCGTATGGCTTGACCATTCCGCTCAACACCCAATCCCATATTATGGGGGGGTACGTGGTCGAAAACTTTTCCTCGAATTGCACAGCGGTGTTCACGAACAAACCCATCGTCACCCCCGTGCGGGGCGCGGGACGGCAGCAGGGCATTTACATTATCGAGCGCATGATGGATATCGCTTCCAGGGAATTGGGCGTTGACCCGCTCGAAATCCGCCGCAAGAATTTTATCCAACCGGACGCGTTCCCGTATCATCAGGTAATTATTGACCAGGCCTTCTCCGAGTTGATCTTCGACAGCGGAAATTACCAGGCCGTCTTCGAGAAAACGTTGGGGATGATTGACTATGAGCGTTTTGTAAAGGAGGAACAGCCGCGTCTGCGCGCCGAGGGCAAGCATGTTGGCATCGCGGTCGTCCCCTTCATCGAGACGACCGGCGTCGGCCCGTATGAGGGCGCCCGCGTGCAGATCGAGACGAGCGGCAAGGTCAGCGTCAGCACCGGCTACGGGACGCAAGGGCAGGGCCACCTCACTTCCTTTGCGCAGATCGTTTCGGAGCAACTTGGCGTGCCGGTCAGCGACGTTCGTATTGTCACCGGCGATACGGCTGAGTTTCACTGGGGCACCGGCTCGTTTGCGAGTCGTGGAATAGTCGTTGCGGGCAACGCGATCCATGCGGCGGCTCATCGCGTTCGCAACAAGGTCCTGAAACTGGCGAGCAAAGTGTTGGCGACGCCGGAAGACGAACTTGAGCTCGAAGATGGAATGGTACGCGTGGCGGACATTCCACATAAATCCATCAGCCTGGGCGAACTGGCGGCGCTTTCCAATCCCTTGCGCGGCGCGGTGGAGCCCGGCACGGAACCCGGCCTGGAAGCCACGGACTATTACGGTCCCCAGTTTGGGACAACCGCCTCCGGCTGCCATGCCATGATCCTTGAAGTTGACCCGGAAACGATGATGGTAAACATCAAACGGTATGCCGTGGTGGAAGATTGCGGCAGGATCATCAACCCGTTGATCGTGGAAGGGCAGGTTCACGGCGGCGTCTCGATGGGGTTGGGCAACGCCTACTATGAAAAAATCCACTTCGATGAAAACGGCCAGATCCTCAACGCCTCACTCATGGATTATCTGATCGTGACCTCCAAAGAAATGCCGCCTCGCATCGAAACCGACCATCACGAAACGCTTTCCCCGCTCAATGAAATGGGAAGCAAAGGGGTCGGCGAGGCCGGCGCGATCCCTGTGCCGGCCTTGTTCGCGCAGGCTTTGGAAAACGCGCTGCAAGATTACAACCTTGAAATTCTCGAAACGCCCCTCAGCCCGAATCGGTTGTATGAGCTGTTGAAAGAGGCGAAGAAGTAGGTTCAACAAGTCCGGAGAATGATCCATGAAACTCAATGGCGAATATACTTTCGACGGCCCGCGCGGAGATGTCTGGAAGATGTTGCGCGATCCCGACATGCTGATCCAGGCATTGCCCGGCACCAAGACGCTCAAGCAGGTTGGGGAAAATGAATACGAAGGCGAGTTGCAGATTCGCATTGGGCCGATCGCCGGCTCGTTTGGCGGAAAATTGACCGTTTCCAACGAACGCCCCCTGGAGAGCGTCACCTTGAGCGTGGAAGGCGCGGGGAAAATCGGCTTCGTGAAAGGCTCCGGCGACGTCACTTTCATCGAGCAGGGCGAGGCCAAAACACTGATCCGCTATAGCGGTGAAATCCAGATCGGCGGCCGGGTTGCCAGCGTTGGTCAGCGCCTGTTCGATACGGTTAGCAAGAGCATGATCGAACAGGGATTGAACAAGTTGAATGGGATTCTGAAGGAAGGCGTGGCGGCGCGAAAGTCGGGCTAGATTCGCGCCTGTGAGAAAGGAAAATGAATCGCTGAAAGGAGGCCGCTCAATACCGAAAAACACCGTCCAGCAAGTCCGTTTCCGAATTCTGTTTCGCAAAAGAACCAATTGCACTCGGAGGAGCAATGAATAAAAGCAAGTTCTCTCTCGTTTGGGCTATTGTGATCATCGCCAGCCTGGCTTTGGCGTCTTGCACTCCCGCGCCCCAGCCCACTCAAAAGCCGCCCGATACCGCCAAACCCGTCACTTTGGCGATTGAGCACTTCAGCGTCATTCAGGGCACCACTTGGTCTGGCGCGCACGACCGCGCCGGAAAGCGTCTCGCGGAAAAATATCCCAATGTCAAATACGTTTATCGCGAAGAGGTCGGCCCCGATCTCTCCGTCCCCTTTGCCGAAGAGTTGATCGCGGATGGCGCGAATATCGTCGTCGGCAACGCGGAGTTCATGGGCATGCCCTTGAAGGATATCGCCGACAAGTACCCGGACGTGACCTTCGTCTCCATCATCGCCAGCGACGTATCCACGAAGGACAACTTCGTCCGCATCTTCCCGCGGCAATACCAGGCGCTGTACCTGGAAGGGCTGGTCGCGGGCGCGTTGACCAAGACGGGCAAGATCGGCATCGTTTCGGCCTATCCGAACATCCAGGTGATCCGGCGAACCGCGGGCTTCTACCTGGGCGTGATGGACGCCGCTGAACTGCTTGGCAAGGACATCACCGTCTACGTCAAGTACTCCGGCGACTGGTACCTGCCGCAGGAGGAGCGCGACATCGCCGCCACCCTGGTGGATCAGTATGACGTGGATGTGATCACCCAACAGACCGACTCCGGCTCCCCGCTGGATGTCGCTACCGAAAAGGGCATCTGGTTTGTGGGCAAGGATATGGACATCGTCGGCGAATACGGCTGGTCAAACACCGACACCGTCGCCATCTCCTTCGACACCCGCTGGGAAGTCCTCTACGATCGGATTATCCAGGCGATTATGGCAGGCGAAAAACCCGAGAAGATCCTCTACCTGGGCATGGAATCCTCCATGACGCTCGCCGACGGCGCCGAAATCCTGACCGTTGACATCATGAACAACGGGAAGGTCGGCGTGGACGCCATCAGCCCCAAGGCGCTGCCCCTGATCCCGCAAGAGATCATTGACCTTGTGAAGCAACGCAGGGAGCAGATGATCGCTGGCACGTGGGACCCCTTCACCGAGCATGCCTTCGTCAGCAACGGCACCGGGCTGGACCTGGAAGGGACTCCCATTCCCGCGGCCGGCACCGAGGTCAAGGCGGCCGGCGTCGCGCCGACGGTCGAGTGGCTACTTTCCCTGTTCAATTTCGACCTGAAGGGCATCGTCATCCTGGAGTAGCCCAGAATCGGGCAAGACAGTCAAAGTATGTGTCGGGGTAGCGCAAGCGCTACCCCGACCGCTACGCGAGAATCCAGGTTTCTCGCAGAAACCTGGATTCTGCCGGGCGGCTTGGCGCATTCAACCAGGATCTGGAACGCGAGGCAGGTAGAAAAAATGCTCTTGCAAAGCGTAAAACATGGCGATATCGTGTTGGAGGCCAGGGGTATCACGAAGAGGTTTCCCGGCGTTCTCGCCAACGATCGGATTGATTTTGAGATCAAAGCGGGCGAGATCCACGCCATTCTTGGGGAGAACGGCGCCGGGAAAACCACTTTGATGAACATCCTTTTCGGGTTGCACCAGCCCGACGAAGGGGAACTCTACCTTTACGGCCAAAAGGTGCATTTTCGGTCGCCCCTGGATGCGATTGGCCACGGCATTGGGATGGTTCACCAGAATCGCAAGCTGATCCCCGCGCATACGGTGATCGAAAACATCATCTTGGGGCATCCCAGGGCGGGAATGATCCTGAACCTGAAGAGGACCGGAAAAGAGATCACCGAGCTCTGCGACAAATTCGGATTTAAAATTGATCTTAAGGCGAAAGTGTGGCAACTTTCGGAGGGAGAAAAGCAGGTTGTAGAAATTCTCAAAGCCTTGTATCGCGGCGCAAAAATCCTCATTCTGGATGAGCCGACTTCGGCCCTGGCCCCGCCTGAAACGAAGCGACTGCTGGAGTCGATCCGCATTATGACGCGCGACGACCTGGCCATCGTCCCTTTCATTACGCATAAACTCCCGATTGTATTGGAGGTCAGTGAAAGGGCGACGGTTCTGCGGCGCGGAAAAGTGTCTGCCCGGCTGGCGACGAACGCGTCCACGGAGAAGAGCCTGGCTAGGGAGATGGTGGGGCGGGACGTTATCTTCCGAATGGAACACGTGGAGGTGGAGCGGGGCAACGCCGTGCTTCAGGTGGAAAACCTGTCGGCGCTCAACGACAAGGGCGTTCGGGCGTTGAAGGAAGTCTCCTTTGTCGTGCGGGAGGGCGAGATCTTCGGAATTGCCGGCGTTTCCGGGAACGGGCAACAGGCGTTGGCCGAGGTTCTTGCCGGGCTTCGAAAACCGCTGGAAGGCAAGGTGATCTTGGATGGAAGCGATGTCACGCACGACTCTCCCCTGAAGCGATGGATGGGAGGCATGGGGTATATCCCCTCGGAACGCGTCGAAGTGGGGTCAATTGGCGATTTTTCCCTGGTTGAAAATGTCGCCATGAATTACTACTTCGACAATCGTTACTCGAGGGGCGGGATTGTGGATTACAGGGGATTAAGGAAACTCACGGAGGGGATGATCTCCGAGTACGATGTGGCCGCCCCGGGTCCAGACACGACCGCCAAAAGCCTGTCTGGGGGCAATCTCCAGAAACTCATCCTGGCGCGCGTGCTATCGCGCAAACCGCGGTTGTTGATCGCGAACTTGCCAACCCAGGGATTGGATGTGGGGGCGACGGAATTTGTCCAGAAAAAGATCATGGAGGCCAAGAAGGAAAAAGCCGCCGTGCTTCTCATCTCGGAGGATCTCGACGAGGTGTTGTCGTTGAGCGATATCGTGGCGCCGATGTACGAAGGCGAATTAATGGGCATCATCCCCGGCGGGGAAGCCAGGCGGGAACTGGTCGGCGCGATGATGGCAGGCATGAAGCCGAAGGTGGAAGAGACATGAAACTAGGCCGATACAAAGTGAAACTCGAAAAAAGGGCGACTCTGAGCGGCTGGGAGGCGGCGACGATCTCGATCTTTGCCATCCTGTTTGCCCTGCTGGGATTCAGTTTTATTTTCATCCGAGCCGGGGTTAACCCGCTGACCGGGTATAAGGAGATCTTTTCCTACGCCTTCACCAGTTCGTATGGCCTGCCCTTGACGATCAACCGCTTCATCTTCCTCCTGTTGTGCACATACGCGTTCATCATCCCCATGCGGGCCGGGCTTTGGAATATTGGGATGGCGGGGCAACTTTATGCGGGGGCGTTATCCGCGTTCGCCGTGGCGTACGCCTTCGGCGCGAAAACGTCCCAAACCGCGGTCCTGTCCCCGGGCATTGTCATTCCCTTGATGATTCTCGCGGCCATTCTGGGCGGCGCGGCGGTTGGGGCCGTGGCCGGGTTCTTGAAGGGCAGGTTTAATACCAACGAGATCGTGGTGACGATGATGATCAACTTCATTGCCTATTGGGTGGTGGCGCGCATGATCAAAGAGGGAGGCCTGTTCATGGGCGCCAGCGGGGAGGGAGACGGCTTCAAGTTGCCCGAATCCATTTACGCGCCCCTGGTCAAGGGCGTTCCCTTCACAATCTTCATTGCCCTGGGATTGGCCGCCTTGCTGTATTACCTGTTTGCCAAAACGAAGATCGGATACCAGATCAGGGCCTATGGCCTGAGCCCGGCGGCGGCCAGGTATGCGGGGATCAGCCCGTACAATATTCCGCTCCTGGTGTTTACGTTGGGAGGGATGATCGCTGGCCTGGCGGGATACCATTACTTTGCGGCGATTCCCGGCCTTTACCGCATTACCAAGAACTATGGCGAATTTGGCGACCTGGCATTCTACGGGATCATTTGCGGGTTGATTTCCCAGGGGAATCCGCTGGCGGCGATTCCCATCGCGCTGCTCTTCGGGGGATTGACCAACGGCGGCCGGTTTGCCCAGGGAAAACTCAAATTGGGCTTCGGCATTGATTATGCCCTGCTCGGGGTCCTGATGATCACCCTGGTCGCTTTTCAATTCTTCTACCGTTACAAAATCGTATGGACGAAAATGGAAAAGGAGGCAGGCGATGTGGGAATTCATGGTTAGGAGTCTCGACGCCTCGACGATCTTCACGATCGCGGCTCTCAGCGAATTGTTGGGGCAGCGTTCGGGAATTTTGAACGTCGGCGTGGAAGGCGTGATGCTGTTCGGCGCGACGATTGGTTTTATGGTCGCGCAATCCACAGGCAGTTACCTGCTCGGTTTCCTGGCGGCAATCGTCATTGGCGGCCTGATCGGCTTGTTGCATGGGTTTTTCTCGATCACCCTCGGGAGCGACCAGGTGGTGAACGGCATGGGCATTTGGATCCTTGGGTTTGGCCTCACCACGTACATCGGCTACCCGTACACCGGTCCCCTGGGAATGGAGCGCATCCCCGACGCGTTCGGCCTTTCCCCGTTCTTTTTTGTCGGCATTGGGCTGATTCTCCTCGCGTGGTTCGTGCTGACCAAAACGAGCCTGGGATTGAAGATCAGGTCGGTGGGGGAAAATCCCTCTGTGGCGGAAGTCTCCGGGGTCAACGTCTCCCGGACGCGCTATTTGAGCGTGACCGCCAGCGGGATGATGATGGGGTTCGCAGGCGCGATCTACTCGCTGGATTACAACCCCGTCTGGAGCAACGATTTCCTCATGGGGTGGGGTTTCATTGCGCTGGCGTTGGTCTTCTTCTCCATGTGGCATCCCCTTATTTTGCTTGCCGGTTCCATTCTTTTTGGCACTCTGTGGCAACTTTCACTCAATCCTCAATTACTCCTTCCCGATCTGATGTCTAGGTATATTTGGAGGACCGTTCCTTTTGCCATTACCATTGGAGTCTTGGTACTAATGTCAACGAAGTGGTTTTCAGTCAGGTGGGGCGCGGCAAAACCCCAGGCGCTGGGATTACCATATAAACAAGAGTGAAAATATGTTTTGCGCCTTGCGCTGATGAAGTCCCACATGCAATAGACGCACAAGTCATCCAAAACAAGGCGCGCTACTTTGTTGAAGTGTCGGTTGCATTATTCACTTATTCACCAGGCTGCAAAGCAGCAAGCCTTGTCCCAGTCTCCGCTTCAGGATTCCACGACTTCAGAATTCCGCACGTGGAATCCCCCCGACATGTTGACGGAGGCGGCAAACAATCACCCAGTCATCATCAACTTCGGTCTGTACAGCAACGCCTCCGCCAAATGCGCCTGATAGATAGACTCGCTTCCCGCTAGGTCGGCGATTGTGCGCGCCAGTTTTAGGATTCGGTGATACGCCCGCGCCGAGAGGTTCATTTGGTTCATCGCCGCGCGCAGGAGCGATTCGCTGGTCTCGTCGAGCTTGCAAAATTTGCGAACTTCGGCGATACGCATGTCCGCGTTGCAGGCGATGGCGGACGACTCTGTAAATCGTTCGCGCTGAACCTGGCGGGCGGCCTCTACGCGCTGGCGGAT
>CAZVAX010000022.1:0-41047 GCA_964625215.1 uncultured Anaerolineaceae bacterium
GTGTTCATGCTTACATTTTACACTTTACTCAAGGTTTAGAGATAGGTTCTAAACTAACTCGCGCCTGCGGGTTATAAAACAAATGGAGTGAAAGGAACAATGAAAGTATTGCTAGTAGGAGTGGGTGGAGTAGGGGAGGCCATCGCCGCGATTGCAAAACCGCGCAAATGGCTGGAGCAAATGATCTTGGCCGATTACAACGTGAAGCGCGCCGAGGAGGTGCAAAAGAAACTGGGTGACGACACGCGTTTCCCGGTGGAATTCATTGACGCCAGCAAGCGCGAGATGATCGAATCCCTGGCGACGAAATACGGGGTGGACATGATCATGAACGCGGTTGACCCGATCTTCAACGAGCAGATCTTCGACGCGGCCTTCAACGTGGGCGCGACCTACATGGACATGGCCATGACGCTCTCGAAGCCGCATCCCACCGACCCGTTCCACAAGACTGGCGTCAAACTCGGCGATTATCAATTCGAGAGAGCCGGGGATTGGGAGAAAAAGGGATTGCTGGCGCTCGTGGGCATCGGCGTGGAGCCGGGGATGGTGGATGTGTTCGCCCGCTACGCCCAGGATCACATGTTCGATGAGATCGAAGAGATGGGCATCCGCGACGGCGCGAATTTGGAGATTTCGGGTTACGAGTTCGCGCCAAACTTCTCGATTTGGACGACCATCGAGGAGTGCCTCAATCCGCCCGTGATTTGGGAAAAGGACAGAGGCTGGTTCACCACCGAGCCGTTCTCCGAACCGGAAACCTTCGACTTCCCCGAGGGAATCGGCCCGATCGAGGTGGTCAACGTGGAGCATGAGGAAGTGTTGCTCGTGCCGCGCTGGGTGAAGACCAAGCGCATGACCTTCAAGTACGGCCTCGGCGACCAGTTCATCGGCGTTCTCAAGACTCTGCACATGCTCGGACTTGATAATAAAGAGAAGATCAACGTGAAGGGCGTCCAGGTCGCGCCGCGGGATGTGGTGGCCGCGTGCTTGCCGGACCCGGCCCATTTGGGCGACAAGATGAGCGGCAAGACCTGCGCGGGAATCTGGGCGAAGGGAACCCGGAACGGGGTCCAGAAGGAAGCGTATCTCTATCAGGTGGCGGACAATGCGGAGTGCATGTCCCGATGGGGCTGCCAGGCTGTCGTCGCGCAGACCGCGTTCAGCGCGGTAATCGCCATGGACTTGCTGTCGTCGGGCCAGTGGCAGGGCGCGGGGGTTCTCGGCCCCGAAGCCTTCGAGCCGACCGTGTTCATGGAGAAGATGGCCGACTACGGCTTTCCGTACGGGATTCGCGAGTCGTAATCCGCGCGAGTGCGTGGAACCCTCTTTTCAACAAAATCCCGCGGCTACAACATGCCGCGGGATTTTGTTGAAGGTTGGATTAGGTGGGTGAACCGGGCAAAAAAATACTGCCCTTCTTTAAGCCGTCGCCGAGCCCGCTTGCGTGAAGGTAGGCGAGCGTCTCGGCGATGCCTTCGATCACGTGGATGGTCGGCCATTCCGCCATGGGAATCGTGGAGGCGGGGTCGTCGCGCATGACGGTATCGCCCCAGTCGAAGAGGATGGTGGGGTAGGAGGGGCGTGTCACGTGTCAGGTTCCAAGCGCCAGGTTTCAAGTGTCAGGCGGCGGAAGTTAGTTCCAGCCGCCGGTGCGGGTTCGGTTGCGAATCTCGGATTGCAGGGCGGCGAGCATATCGGTAAAAGACTCCCGGTTGGCGGAACTGCCCTTGGCGGCCTGGTCTTCGAGGCGCGCCAGCAGGTAGACGATCCAGGAAAGCCAGGTGCGCGGGTTGCTCTGCGCGCGGGCGATCTGCTCCGCGGCCTGGTTGAGGATCTCGCGAACTTCGTCTTCAGCGCTCATGGGAAACCTCCGTGGGCGAAGGGGTGATGATTCTATTGTCAGTAGTTCACGAAGGTCACGCGTAATTTGCGCTCTCTTGCGCAAATACGGCGGTAGAGACCGCCTAATACGCGCTTTCGTGAAGCACTGATTGTAGCATTGTTGAGAGGGGGAGAAAAGCGATTGCAGACAAACTCAATCAGCGGCCCAGAAAATGCCTTGACTTCAACGCCCCTTTTGAAGTATTCTTCCATCTGTCTGTTGCGCTTGATACTTGAATCTGCGACCCTAACACCTCTTGAAAATGTGAACAAAACATGAACCCCATTCTCAAAACCACCTCCCTCGGCCAATCCCTCTGGTACGACAACATCCAGCGCAAGTTATTGGAGAACGGCGAATTCGCCGCCATGATCGAGCGCGGCGACATTCGCGGCATGACCTCCAACCCGAGCATCTTCCAGAATGCCATCGCCAAATCCAGCGACTACGACTCGGCCCTCACACCGCTCGCCTGGGCCGGCTGGACGGCGGAGCGCATCTTCTGGGAGCTCGCCGTCGAAGACATCCGCATGGCCGCCGACCTCTTCCAGCCGCTCTACGAAGAATCTGAAGGCGGCGACGGCTACGTGAGTCTCGAGGTCAGCCCGACCCTCGCGCACGACACCGACAGCACCGCCGCGCAGGCCCAACAACTGTGGGCGCGCGTCGCCCGGCCCAATCTCATGGTCAAGATTCCCGCCACGAAGGAGGGCATCCCCGCCATTCGCAAGGCCATCGCCGCGGGCGTCAACGTCAACGTCACGCTCATCTTCTCGCTGGCGCGCTACGTCGAAGTGATGAACGCCTACTTCAGCGGCCTCGAAGATCGCGTCGCGGCCGGACGCCCGATTGACCGCATCGCCTCGGTCGCCTCCTTCTTCATCTCGCGCGTCGATTCCAAAGTGGATCCCAAACTTCCCGAGTCCTCGGCCCTGCGCGGCCAGGCCGCCATTGCCAACGCCAAACTCGCCTACGATGAATTTCTCAACTTCTTTTCCGGGGAACGTTGGGAGCAACTCAAAGCGCGCGGCGCCCGCCTCCAACGTCCGCTCTGGGCCAGCACCAGCGCGAAGAATCCCGCCTACCCCGACACCATTTACGTGGACAACCTCATCGGCCCCGAAACCGTCAACACCGTCCCGCCCGCCACCCTCGACGCCTTCCGCGCGCACGGCAACCCCTCCATCGCCATCACACGCGATCTCGATCATGCCCGCGACGTTTTCGCGCGCCTCGACGCGCTCGGCATTTCCATGGACGCGGTCACGCAAGAGTTGGAAGACGAGGGAGTGAAAGCCTTCGCCGACGCATTCGCCGGACTGCTGAAAACGATAGACGAACGCCGCGCCTCGGCCCTCGCTTCCCTCGGACCCCTCGCGGGGTCGGTCGCCTCGCGCCTCTCGGCCCTCGAAGCGGACTCGGTCCCGGCCCGGCTCTGGTCCCACGACCCGACCCTGTGGACGCGCGACCCCGCCGGTCAAGCCGAAGTAGAGAATCGCCTCGGCTGGCTGGACTCCCCTCAGAAGGCGCGCGCCCGCGTGAAAGAGTATCAAGCATTCGCCAAGGAAATCAAGAAAGAGAAAATTGACCGCGTCCTTGTCCTCGGTATGGGCGGATCATCCCTCACCGCGGAAGTGTTCAGTTCCCTCCTCGCCGCGGCCAATATCGTCGCGCCGCTCTCTCTCGCCATCCTCGACTCGACTCATCCCGACCAGGTTCGTCAAGCCGCGCAAGATTTCCCTCCCGACAAATCGCTCTACATCGTTGCCAGCAAATCGGGCGGCACAGCCGAAGTCACTGCCGCGTTCGACTATTTCTGGAAGCTCAGCAAACGCGACGGCTCGCGCTTCGTCGCCACCACCGACCCGGGAACCTCGCTCGAAGCACTCGCCAAAAAACGCGGCTTCCGTAAAATCTTCTCCTCCGACGAATCTGTGGGCGGGCGCTTCTCGGCCCTCACCGATTTCGGCCTCGTCCCGGCGGCGCTGCTCGGCATGGATCCCAACCGCCTGCTCGACCGCGCCGAGTGGATGCAAAGTCAGTGCGGCGAGCATGTGCCGGCCGCGCGCAATCCCGGCTTCGCGTTGGGCGCGGTGTTGGCTGAGTCTGCGCTGCAGGGGCGCGACAAACTCACCATCCTGGCCGACGCGCCGTTGGCCGCGTTCGCGGGGTGGATCGAGCAGATCGTGGCGGAGTCGAGCGGGAAGGAGGGGAGGGGAATCCTGCCGGTTGCGCTGGAGCCGCTCGGAGCGTCGTACGAAGCGGACCGTTTGTTTGTGTACTTGCGTCAGACAGGGGAGATGGACTCGGCGGTGAAGTCGCTCCGAGAGGCGGGCCATCCCGTCCTCCACTTACCAATTACCAATTACCTCGACGTGGCCGCGGAGATGTACCGATGGGAGGTCGCGGTCTCTGTCGCGTGTTCGATTTTGGGTGTGAACGCGTTCGACCAGCCGAACGTGCAGTTGAGCAAGAACATCACGAAGGCGAAGATTGCCGAGTTCCAAAAGAAGGGCAAGTTGCGCGAGGGCAAGCCCGCGTGGAAGAAGGATGGCGTGGCAATTTTCGCGGAGACGAATGTAAGCGGCGCGACGTTGAAATCTGTGTTGGGCGGATTCCTGAAAAAAGCCAAACCGAATGGATACGTTGCAATCAACGCCTACCTGCCGCGCAACGCGGAGATGATCGAGGCGCTTCAAGCCCTGCGCGTCGTCATCCGCGCCAAAACTGGAAACGCCGTTACCGCCGGTTTCGGCCCGCGTTTTCAACACTCCACCGGGCAATTCCACAAAGGCGGCCCGAAGAACGCGCTCTTCATCCAAATCACCGCCGAGCCGGGGAAGGATGTGCCCGTGCCGACGGAAGGACTCTCGTTTGGGACGCTAATCCGCGCGCAGGCGCTCGGCGATTACGAGGCGCTGGTCGAGGCGAAGCGGAAAGTGTTGCGCGTGCATTTGCCGAAGGCGTTGGATATCAAATTGTTGGTTGAGGCGTTGGGGTGAGTCGCGGCTGGTTGCGAGCATGAAAGGGAAATCTACCCGCCGCGACTTCTTGAAACTGACCGGCAGGATTCTCCTCGTGGCTGGGATCGAGCTCATGGGCGGCTTGATCTACGCCAATCAACTGGAACCAGCCTGGCTGGATGTTGTCCGCGTGACGCTTCGCCTGAAGCGGCTTCCTGCGGCGTTCTCCGGCTTTCGCATTGCCCAGATCAGCGATATTCACATGGGCGGTTGGATGAACCGCGCGCGCCTGGAACGCGTCGTTCAAATGGTGTTGGCTGAAAAGCCGGATGTGGTAGCCCTCACCGGCGATTACCTGCTTGGGGGACATGGCTGGAGCGCGGAGTACGAACAGGCGCTCGCGGATGCGGCCGCGGCGCTGGAACCCCTGGCCGCTTCCACCGTCCCCGTCACAGTGATGGGCAATCACGACCATTGGACGGATGTGAAAAAGATTCGGGCAAAACTGCAAGGAATTGGAATTCACGATCTATCCAATCACGCCATGTCCATCTCGCGCGGCGGCGAATCATTCTACATTGGCGGAGTGGACAGCGTTTACGACGGCCATGATGATCTGGATCAGACCCTTTCACAACTTCCCCCGAACGCCCCCGCCATCCTGCTTTGCCACGAGCCAGATTTTGCCGACATCAGCGCCGCGACTGGTCTTTTCGATCTGCAGATTTCAGGCCATTCGCATGGGGGACAAGTGATCATTCCATTTCATGGCCCGATCAAAACCCCGAAGCACGGACACAAATATCCGCTTGGTTTATATCGGGTGGGGGAGATGTTCCAATACACCAATCGCGGCGTGGGGATGTTGTTTCCGTATGTCCGATTCAATTGCCGGCCCGAAATCACCGTGTTCACCTTGGAAGCGGAGGAAATATGAATAATCTACTGGCTTCCCAAAAATGTGTCCCCTGCCGCGGCGGAGTCCCATCCCAGACCGAGTCCGAGATCGCCGAGTTATTGCCGAATATCCCTGATTGGGAAGTTGTAGCGCAAAATAGCATTTTGCGTCTACAACGCGTCTTCAAATTCAAGAACTTCGCTGAGGCGATTGCCTTCACCAACCAAATCGCGGCAATTGCCGAGGCAGAAGACCATCACCCGCTGATCGTCATCGAATGGGGTCGAGTGACCGTCCAGTGGTGGACGCATGTCATCAAAGGAATTCACCGCAACGATTTCATCATGGCGGCAAAGACGGATGAAGCGAGTCGGTAGTGCGAGATAATATCTCGCGTCACTTTTTATCCAAACTTTCCCTTCTGCGTTTCAGGGCGCGATCATCGTTGACTTTGAGAATTTTCAGCGCGACTGTCTGACTTCCCAACCAACCTAGGAATTCAGCCCACAGTTTCTCCGCCCCCTCGGCTTGACCCGGCAACGGGAGCGCGGACGAAAAGTCGACGCGGCGGGAATCGAGTTGGAAGGCGGCGCGGTCGAGGCGTTTCACTCTGGGTGTCGCGGTCAGAAACGAGCGCAGGGATTCGCGTTCGGATGGGGTCATCCATTGCGGCAGATCGGAGGCGGCTTTGAAGTTGCAGACCAGCGCCAGGTCTTGAAGCAACTGCTTTTGTTCGGCGGTCATCGTATTGCCTTGCGCGGTGAAGTAAGCTACATCGGGATCAGGCTTGACCAACGGCGCGAGCCAGAGACGACCGACCGAGGCGCGAAGTCCGTTGCGCGTTCCGGGCGTGGTGGGATTTTGAAGCAACACCGCGTCGCGGTGAACTTCCCAATCGCCAGCCACATCCGGCCCGACGCGCAGCGCGTCGCACAGACCGAGCGAAGGGAGGATCGGCGCGCCGCAGGTGAGGAAGAACGCGTCCGCGCCCATCGCCTCGCGCAGAACTTTGAGTCCGTTGCGATAGGCGGCCTCGCGCGACGTCTCAATGTGACGCTTGCCGGGCAGCGCGCCGGCGTAGAGAAAGTCTAATTTGAGGTAGTCGAAGCCCCAGGCGCGGACTTGTTTCATCAGCGCGGCCAGCCAATCAAGGGTGGCGGGGTGGGTGGTATCGAGAGCGTAAAGGTACTCGCCCCAGTTAAAGCCCGCGGAAACGAATTTCCTTTTTTCATCCTTTAAGAACCAATCGGGATGTTCGCGAAACAATCGAGATGATTGCGTCGCGATCAACGGCGCTAGCCAGAGTCCCGCTTTGCACCCGGTGGATTTGATTCTGTCCGCCAGCGCGGTCATGCCGGAGGGAAATTTTTTGTTGGCCTCCCAGTCTCCTGTTTTTACCTGCCAACCATCATCCACTTGCAACACGTCGAAGGGCAGGTCGCCCAGTTCATCGAAGACGCGATGCAGGATGGGTTCGTCAATCGCGGTATAGAGGCTGTACCACGAGCACCAGACGCGCGGCGCGGGCTTGGGCGTGACGAAACCAAATCGTGTCCCGAGTGCCTGCGCGTAGCCAGAAAAGGTTTCCCGTTCAGAACCGATGCCGATGAACCATTCGCCCTCGCCCGATTCGTACCACCCTTCAAGTTGATCATCCTTCAAGCGGACGTGAGCGTCGGTCCCGAGCGCGCCGAGCAGGAGGATTTTGCCGTCCTCGAATTCCACCGCGCCGACCCACGATCCGTGCGGGCGTTTTTCATAGGCATACAATGGGTCAATTTGAAGCGGGTGGAAGATGGCCGGTTTTTGGACCGGCAGGGGGGAGAGGTCGGTCCACGCGGCGAGGGACCAGGACTGCCATCCGTGGCGGTAGTATTTCCGGGGAGGCCGCGGCAGGCCGAGGGTCACGCGGGAGGCATTGGGCAGGATGCAGTCGCTCCCTTCGCGAAGGTCATCCAATTCGATCTGTATGGTCGCGTTGCCGCGTTCAAGGTTTTTTTTCATGAGGTTGTTTATCCATCTCGGCGTTTTGATATTCAGCGATGCAATTCCCGCCCGCCTGCTTGGCGCGATACATCGCCTTGTCTGCCCGTTTAAGAATGGCGTTGATGGTTTCCCCTTGTTGGAAGGCGGAATGAATCCCAAAACTGCCAGTCAAAATGATCTTGTTCTGTCCCACGGTAAATTTGATTTTTTTAATTCCCTTGCGCAGGCGTTCCGCGGCTTCGCAGGCGCTTTTGGCGTCTGCGTTCACGAGCAGAACGGCAAACTCATCTCCCCCGATACGTCCGAAGATATCGGTGGGACGGAGGAGCTTTTGGCAATTTTTCGCAACGATAGCAAGCGCCTTGTCGCCTGCCTCGTGTCCGTGCCGGTCGTTGATTTGTTTGAAGCGATCCAGGTCGAACATGACGACGGAAATGGAATACCCCATCTGCGGCGGAAATTTTTGCAGTTCATGCTCGGCCAGGTCAAAAAAATGTTGTCGATTCAAAAGCCCGGTCAGGTTATCGTGCGTGGCGGCGTATTCCACCTTGCGGAAGAGCGCCGCTCGTTCTGTGTTGTTATGCAGGGTCACAATACGGCCAATCAGGGCGCCGGTTGGATCTTGGATATTGGAGAAGCGCAGTTCGTAATAGTGAGTGGGAGTTTCCCCAACCTCGATCTCCATCCAGGTTCTTCCCTCCGCGATGAGATGATCTATTGTTCCGAGGAGTCTTGTTTTCAGTTCGGGAGGGCTTTTGCCGATTGCTTCTACGGTCAATTCTGTGATTTGTTTGGCGGCATGGTTGAAGTCCACGATGCGATTTTTGCGATCCAGCACGATGATTCCATCCTGCAGGTTATCAACGATCATATCGCGCGCCATGGGGCGCAGGTCCAGGAACTTGAAGCGGAAAAGGTTCCAGGCAATGATTGCAGCCGAGACGCTGAAAACCGCAGGAGTAATGTTGTAATACTTGATCGGGGAATAGCCGAGGACATAGAGGATGTCGGTAATTACGGGCAAGAGTAAGGCGGCAATGAGGAGGAACGCCTGTCTGCGATAGATGGCTTGCATTTTGCGAAGCCCGTGCGTCATCACAAGAATGGCAGCCAGGATATACAAATATCCCGAAGGCGCGTGGACAAAATAGAACCAGAACTGGTAGTCGTTCACCAGGACGGGGAATGGGGCGGAGATCGAGTCGATATACGGCGCGCCTCGAAACCAGCGGTGAAGGGGATTTGTCCAGATCAACAGGTTGGTAATGGCGGGAACGATGGCCAGCAGGATCCAAGCTCGGGCAGGCAGGCGTTTCCCGCGAAAGGACAGGGCCAGGTAAAGCCAGACATTGGGAATGAAAATCACTCCTGCAAAGGCGATGTTTGCCATGAGAATCTTCATCTCCAGCGACCCAGCCATGGTCTCGAAGAAAAATCCAACCACCCAGATCAGGGCGCAGGTGATGAGCAGGAGGAAGGCCCTGCCTGTGCTTATCGTCCGAAATTGCCAGGCGACTCCCATCAATCCTGCCAGGACAATTGCCGCAAGGATAAAGAACCACAGGCCAGGAGTGAAGGCGAATGACATGGCGCAATTATCGCACTTGTCGGGCAAAAAGGAAATGGGTATAATCCCGCCATTCAAACGCGTGGATGGGAACGAGTACATCGGCGGAACTGCCAGAGAGCCTGCGGTCGGTGCGAAGCAGGTCAGCGAAGCGGATGGAAAATCCTCCCGGAGCGTCGAACTGAAATTAGTCCACTAGTTGGCTGGTCTCATAGTCTGCTAGTCGCTGAGAGTAGGTGAGACGGAGTCGCTGACCGTTATCATGGCGCGAGGTTGATTGACCTTGATAAGCGCCTGCGAGCCTTATGGCGAGAGCAGGAAGCAGAGTGGTACCGCGTGAGCAATGGCTCTCGTCTCTGGTTTGAGGCGAGAGTTTTCTTTTTCGACTATCAGACTAGCGACTATCAGACTAGGAGACTACTATGTTCAAACCTGTCAACTCCAAACTCGACGTAACCAGCATGGAAGAATCCGTGCTGAAGATGTGGAAGCGCGAGAACATCTTCAAGAAGACCATCGAGCAGCGCAAGGGCGCGCCGGAGTACGTGTTCTACGAAGGGCCGCCGACCGCCAATGGCAAGCCCGGCGTTCATCACGTGTTGGCGCGCGCCTTCAAGGACATGTTCCCGCGTTACAAGATCATGCGCGGCTTTCACGTCTCGCGGCGCGGCGGCTGGGACACGCACGGCCTCCCGGTGGAGATCGAGGTCGAGAAGAAGCACGGCTTTACCAACAAACAGGACATCGAGCGTTACGGCATCGCCAAGTTCAACGCGGAGTGCCGCAAGTCCGCGTTCGATTACATCCAAGATTGGGAACGCCTGACCGACCGCATCGCCTTTTGGGTTGACCTCGAAACCGCGTACGTGACCTTTACCAACGACTACATCGAGTCGGTCTGGAACATCTTGAAAAATTTCTGGGACCGCGACCTGCTTTACAAGGGTTACAAGGTCGTGCCGTATTGCCCCCGCTGTGGGACGACTCTTTCGGACCACGAGGTGGCTCTCGGCTACGATGAGGCGACCGACCCTTCGGTCTTTGTCCGCATGCCGCTGGTGGATAAGCCTGGCACGTCGCTCCTCGTGTGGACGACGACCCCGTGGACTCTGCCTGGCAACGTGGCCGTCGCCGCGCATCCCGACGTGGAGTACGTCATGGTCGAGCGCGAGATGGAAGGCGGCAAGAAGGAAAAGTTGATCCTCGCCAAGGCGCTGCTAGAGAAGATTTTCCGCGACGAGGAAGTGAAAGTGGTGGACGCGTTCAAAGGCAAGAAGTTGAAGGGACAGAAATACCATCCGCTCTTCACCTTCCTTCCGCCCGACAAACCCGCGCATTACGTGGTTCTCGGCGATTTCGTCACCACAGAGGATGGCACAGGACTCGTCCACATGGCGCCGGCTTTCGGCGCGGAGGATATGCAGGCCGCCATGGAATTCGACTTGCCCGTGTTGATGACTGTCCTCCCGGACGGCACGTTCATCCCCGAGGTCAAGCCGTGGCGCGGTATCTTCGTCAAAGAAGCCGACCCGATGATCATCCAGGATTTGGACAATCGCGGCATTCTCTTCCGCTCGGAGAAATACACGCACACCTATCCGTTCTGCTGGCGCTGCAAGACCCCGTTGCTGTATTACGCGCGCGACGCGTGGTATATCCGCACTTCAAAATACAAGAATCGGATGGTGGAACTGAACAAAACTATCCACTGGACTCCCGACCACATCCAGGACGGTCGCTTTGGCAACTGGCTCGAAAACAACATTGACTGGGCCTTGTCGCGCGAGCGTTACTGGGGCACGCCTCTTCCCGTGTGGGAGTGCGAGGAGTGCAAGGAGCGCGAGTGCGTCGGCTCGTTGGCGGAACTCTCCGCCAACGCGGGCCGCGACCTGGGCGAACTTGACCTGCACCGTCCGCACGTGGACGAGGTGACGTGGGCCTGTAAAAACTGTGGCGGCAGGATGCAGCGCGTCCTCGATTTGATTGACTGCTGGTTCGACTCGGGTTCCATGCCCTACGCCCAATGGCACTATCCCTTCGAGAACAAGGACAAGTTCGAGGAGCAATATCCCGCCGATTACATCTGCGAAGCCGTGGACCAGACGCGCGGTTGGTTCTATTCGCTGCACGCCATCAGTTCGCTGCTCTATGACCGCGTGGCCTACAAGAATGTCATCTGTCTCGGCTTGATCCTCGATGGCGAGGGCCGCAAAATGTCGAAGAGCATCGGCAACATCGTGGACCCGTGGGACATCCTCAAGGTAAACGGCGCGGACGCCTTCCGCTGGTATCTCTACACCGCCACACCGCCCGGACAGGAACGCCGCTTCTCTTCCGAATTGGTTGGCGCGGTGACGCGAGACTTCACACTTACCCTGTGGAACGTTTATTCGTTCTTTGTCACCTACGCCAACCTCGACAAGTGGACGCCCTCCATCGGTCTCGCGGAGGGACATGGTCACACCTCGCTCGCGCGCCTCGATAGTTGGTTGCTCTCCGAACTGAACGTGCTCGTGCGCGAAGTGACCGAGGGCTACGAAACCTACGAAGTCCCGCGCGCCACTCGTCCGATCCAGGACTTCGTGGAGAAACTTTCGACGTGGTATCTGCGCCGCTCGCGCCGCCGCTTCTGGAAATCCGAATCGGACTCCGACAAGCAGGCCGCGTACTCCACTCTCTACACGGCCCTCGTGACGGTCGCCAAACTCCTCGCGCCGGCCATGCCCTTCCTCGCCGACGAACTCTACCAGAACCTCGTACGCGGCGTGGACGCCTCCGCGCCCGAGTCGATTCACCTTTCCAAGTGGCCGGAGGTCAATCACGCCCGCATTGATGAGTCGCTGAATCGCGATATGTCTGTGGTGATGAAACTGGTCTCGCTCGGTCACGCCGCGCGACAGAAGGCCAATCGCAAAGTCCGCCAGCCGTTGGCCGAAGCCGCGTTCTCAGTCGGCAACGCGTTGGATCGCGCCGCGGTGGAAGCGCACGCCGACCTGATCGCCGACGAACTCAACGTGAAAAAAGTCCGCCTGCTCGACGCGGCGACCGAGGCCGTGAGTCACACTGTCAAACCGTTGCCCAAGCAACTCGGACAAAAATACGGCAACAAGTTCCCGGCCATCCAGAAGGCGATTCTGGCCATGGACGCCGAAGCGGCCGCGTCCACCCTGATGGGTGGCGGCCCGCTAAAGGTCAGCGCGGGAGGCGAGACGTTCGAGGCGCTGGGCGAGGAGGTCGAGGTCAAGGCCCAGGCGAAGGAAGGATTCGCCGTCGCGGAGGAGGGCGCGTATGTGGCCGCCCTCGTCACCGAGTTGACGCCCGAGCTGGTTCGCGAAGGATTGGCGCGCGAGTTCGTCCGCCGTGTGCAAGACCTGCGCAAGTCTGCCGAGTTGGACGTGGCCGACCGGATCAAGTTGTTCGTAGTCGCGAGCGATGGGTTGAAAGCCGCGCTCGACGCGCACCGCGACTACGTCACTGCCGAGACGTTGACGGTTGACCTGCAATTCGCGCCCGCGCCCAAAGGCGCAAGGACGGTCGAAGACGAGTTCGACGGCGAGAAGGTGACAATCGGACTGATGAAATAGCCAAAGAATGGAGCCTGATCTCTCGAAGAAATCAGGCTCCATTTTTCTGCTTGTATTTCACTTGCCCGGATTGTATACTGATTACAGAAAGTGTCGTATTCAACCAAAGCGCGCATGCGCGGGAGGCATAATGAAATCCACGAAGCGACTGGCGGCTTTTTCGCTGCTGTTGATAGGGGTCTTGATTCTTTCGCTCACCTCATGTCGACTCGGAGCGCGCGATCAAGGCCAGGGAAGCGGGGCGCAGCCGCCCGCGAACTCCAAGCCGGCAACGCCGCCGGTGGAACCAACCAAGCGCCGCGTCACAGGCACGACGAATAACAGCGTCACATTAGTGTGGGACTTTGCAGGCGATGAAGCCGGCATCGAGGGCTTTATCGTTTATCAGGGCGTGACCAGCGAGGAGCGGCGGATCGGTCCCTCCAATCGCCGCGTCACGATTGGTAATCTACAGGCCGGGGTGCAATATCACTTCGACGTGCGCGCCCACAATGAAGCCGGCGAATCGGAGGCGGATGCCTGTTTTGTGGACGCGACGACGAATCCCTGAAAATAAAGAACCCAGGTTTCAGCAAGAAACCTGGGTTCTTTCTCATCCTCCGTATTTATCCAACAGGCGTTGGTAGATCTCGTGATCGTGCGGATCCATGCTCGCGATCTGGAATCCGGCGTGGTACAAATTGGGCATGATCGTATCCGTTTTGCACCACTTGGAGCGCGCTGTGATGAACATGAACAGGCTGTCTGAAATGTCGGGAGTCAGTTCCATGCGCAGTTGATACATCGTTTCCAGGGGCAGCGGGGCGGGGGTTTCCAGGCGAAACCCCTCGGGGCCGACTTCCACCAAATGCCCCAGGGTTTGGTCGGTCTGGTCGTTCACCACGCGCATGTAGAAATCGAAGGATTTTCGCTGTCCGCGCCGGCGTTCCATGCCTTTTGGTTTTTCAGGTGGTTTCGTTGCCATGGCAAAAGTATAGACTACGATTGGCAGAAAATCAATAGTAATAAGGGGGCGATTGCGAGTGTGGATGGTTCTTTCATGGCGGCCTCGTAGCCAATAAACGGTTTTCCGCCATTTCGCGAATAAAACGTAGCGCATCCTCCGGCTGTCGCGTCGAAAATGAAACATCTCGAACCAGTCCGGCTTTCTTCCTCAACGCGATCGTCACTCTTGGATACTCCAGGAAATTGAACGAGACGCGATAGCGATTTCGTATCATCATGAAGTGAATGCCCGCTCCGCCATATTTCATCAAAGCGGGCAACTCGTCGAGTCGACATGCCTCGATGTTTTCCACTGGCACGCTCCAGGTGAACATGCCGAATGTCAGTTTCAAGGATTGGGATGTGATGTGGATGAAGAGAGTTCTGTAGTTCAGCGAACAAAAAAGGAAGAATCCGAAAAATACGATGAGCGTAATGGCAAGCGCGTCGAATCCGCCGACGCTTGCACGCCAGACTGCCAGCATAAGGAAAACAAGCGTGAGCGCGACAAAAAGCGCCTCCGTCTTGTTGGATGTCAATTTCTCGCGGTAGATTTGATCTGCTGTCATGGTCAGCGTCGCTCTCAATCGTCTTGATTATACGCCGCGCGACTTTCATTTTCAATGATTCTCTTCCCCCGAAATCGTATAAAATGGTAGTACCTTGAGCGCGGAGGCCTTCATGAATAAACTTCCTATTTGGATTCGCAAAATCCTTGCCTGGAGCGTCCATCTTTTCACGGCTACCGGCGCGGTGTGGGGATTCCTGGCTTTGCGCGCCATCTTTGTCCACGAATGGAAACTCGCCATCATCTGGATGGCGCTCGCCATTTTCGTGGACGGCTTCGATGGCATCCTGGCGCGCTGGTTCGATGTGAAGACCTACGCCAGCGGCGTGGACGGCGCGTTGATGGACAACATCATTGATTATTTTACCTACGTTGTCGTCCCGGCGCTCTTCCTCGTTGAAGCGGAATTCTTGCCTCCCGCGCTGGCCCTGCCCGGCGCCATCCTCATCCTGCTCACCTCGGCCTACCAGTTCTCCCAGGTGGACGCCAAAACCGACGCGACCAACGAATATTATTTCAAAGGCTTTCCCGATTACTGGAACGTGATGGTCATCTACATGCTCGTGCTTGAATTGAATCCCTGGGTCAACTTCGGCTTCCTGGTTCTCTTCAACATCCTGATTTTCGTCCCCATCAAATACGTCTACCCCACGCGCACGGCGCGCCTCAAAAAATTAACCCTCGCCGTCACCTATGTATTTGGCGCGCTCGGCCTCGTCGGGCTGATCCTCTATCCCAACGAACCCAAGTGGATCTGGTGGGTCACCCTCACTTACGGAATTTATTACCTCGCGCTGAGCCTGTGGCCGCGCAAGAATCAGACGACGGCGGCTTGATGCGGATTGACCTTGCGACCGACGTCACCGACGAACTGCTCGACGCGCTGACGCGACTCATCCCCCACCTGAAAATTTCCTCGCCCCGCCTCACGCGCGACGGTCTGGCCGGGTTGCTCGCCTCCGACGCGACCTGCCTCCTCGTCGCCCGCGACGACGCCGGTCCGATTGTGGGAATGCTGACTCTCGTTGTGTACCGCGTTCCCACCGGGGTCCGCGCGAGAATCGAGGATGTGGCGGTGGACGAGTCCGCGCGCGGGCGGGGCGTCGCGGTCGGACTGGTCCAACGCGCGTTGGTTCTCGCTCGCGCGCGCGGCGCGGATGGAGTCGCGCTCACGTCCAATCCGCGGCGCGAGGCGGCCAATGGTTTGTATCAAAAGGTGGGATTCAAACGCTGGGAGACGAACGTGTATTTTTACAAATTCGATTAGAGGGACGATATGACCGCCGCGATCAGCGCGAGGAGCAATACCAGCGTGGCGGAAAGAAGAATCCAATTCAGTAAATGACCCGTGCCGGGATAGCCTTCCCGCTTTTCGGTCGCATACAAGTACAACCCCATGACTCCGATGGCAAGATTGCCAAGATAGGCCAGGCCATACACGAGCGCAAGAACGAGGGTGATGATCTCGCCGGCGCTGTAATCCAAATCGAACGCGTCGTACGAGATCAGGTTGCCGATGATCATGAGGATGGTCAACAAGAGCAAGATGGCGGCCAAACCAAATTCGCCAGCCACAAGCCAGAGCGCGGCGCGGTCGAGTTTTTGATAGGTATCGTTCGGGGCGTTCATGCGGGCCTCCAAATCATGATTCGAATTTCAAATAGGATGTGGTCGCCTTCGACATATCGCTATATTCGCCGCGATAATCCTCCGGCAGGAGCGCGGACAGTTGGTACATCATCTCGTCCACGATCTGCTGACGCTGGTCGCGCGTGATTCGTTCCCCGCTCGTCCGCAAGGTGAAGGGACGTCCGACGCGGATGTGAAAGTCTGTGCGGCGCAGGCGTTTCAGGTTGGAAGTAAACCGTTCCCCGCCCCAATGGGCGACAGGAATGATCGGCGCCTTGCTATGGCTGGCCAGCAAGACCGCGCCCGGATGGGCGCGCAAGAGTTTGCCGCTTTTGTTGCGCGTGCCCTCGGGCGCGACGCCGAAAATGTACCCCTGCTCCAATTTTTGGAGTGCGGCGCGCAGGGCGGTCATGTCCGCTTCGCCGCGGCGGACGGGGATCGCGCCCCACATGTCGAACAGCCAGCGCAAGAATGGCTTTTCCCATGTTTCGATCTTCGCCCACCCGGTCACCGGCCGCGGCTGGAGCCAGGCAAACATGACCGGCACTTCCAACTGGCCGGTGTGGTTGGAAAAGGCGATGATCGGACCGCGCTTGGGCATCTTGTCCAGGTTGGGCGCGTCGATGCGGCACAAAACGCTCAAACCGACTCGAATGAGGATGAAGATGAACCAGCGGGCAGGATTCATTGGGGATGACGGGGAGAACATACCGATTATTTCAGCGTCACAAACTCCAACGCGGAGGGAATGATCTCGATCTCCAATTCTTTTCCTTGCACGCACAGCGTCTCGCCATCCGCGTGGGCCGGCAACCAGCCATCCTTGGCGACGACCTTGACGCGCTTGGCCCGCGACATTTTTACCTCGGGCTGGGTGGCTTGTGTGCCTTTTAGAAAGTAGGGGATCAGTTGGAAGAGGCGCAGGCGCGTCGCTTCGGAGGCGATGCACAAATCGAGCAGGCCGTCATCCGGCGCGGACTCGGGAGCCATCATGAACCCGCCTCCCATGCGGCGGCCGTTCATGATGGAAGTCATCAGCGAACGCTGTGTGTGCGTCTTGCCGTCGAGCGTGATCTCCATCAGCGGGGCGTTGAAGTAGAGAAAGATGGTTTTCACAACCCCAACCAGGTATGGAATGATTCCCACCGCCCAGCGGACTTTGATGGCCTCGAACCCAACCATGGCGTCGAACCCAATGCCGATGCCGTTGGCGAAGTATCGGCCATCGGGATAATCTCCGCCGCGCGCCAGCCCCACGTCAATCCGGCGGCGGTAATCCTCCTTCAACGCGCGGACTCCATCCTCCAATCCGTGATGGCGACCGAGGCCGAAGAGCATATCGTTGCCCGTGCCAACCGGCAGGATCGTGAAGGCGGCATGGTTGTGTCCGTTGGCGCGGGCGCGCATCAGACCGTTGAGCGTCTCGTTGGCGGTCCCATCGCCGCTGGCGGCGGCGACCACATCGTATCCCTCGCGCGCCGCGGCCTCCGCCAATTCGGCCGCATGCCAGGGTCGTTCAGTCTGAACCAGTTTGTAGTCCAAGCGATGAGCGAGGAGGGATTCTTCGATGCGCGGAATGGCTTTCCTAGCGTTTCCGCGTCCCGAAATCGGATTCACGATCACAAAGTAACGCACGTCTCGGCCTCCCGAAGGGATGTCCCGCGATGGGGCAGGCCGAGTGTATCACGGTGGTCGTCAAATTGGCAATTTCCACCGTTCAGCCGTGTCCCTCGGCGTGGCGATATTCAGCGACATGGCCGTGAAAAGCGCGGCTCAAAGCGTCGCCGAGTTCATCGAGAGCCATTTCGTCTTCGTGGTCGAGCATCTGTTTCAAATGGTGCAGGTGGCCGCTCAGGGTTTCCATGCTCTCTCGAAAGGCGGTGAAATTTTCGTGATTAGCCCGCAAGCGGAGCAACTCTTCGGCCTCCTCCATTTCGTCAACGGCGTCCATTGCGGCGCGGATTTGTTCGGCGATCATCGTAAGGTCCGACATGACGCGCTCCTTTCGGTGGGTCTCACCGAATCTACAATAGCACGCTACGGACGCGATTTCAAGTAGTCTTCGGGGGTGTCGAGATCAGCCAGGATGGACGGTGAATCCACGTTGACGTACTCAATGTCCGCCGCGTGGATGTTCAAAAAATCGCGCGGCGTTTGCGGCGGACGCAACGCTTCGATCTCCGCCCACAGCGGGCGCGCCGCCAACCAGGGATGACCGCGCCGCATCTGGAAACTCGGAACGACCAGGCCTGATCCTGTCTCCCGAAACCGCTCCGCCACCGCTCGGACGCTTCGCGCCTCGATTTGGGGTTGGTCGCCGAGAACGATGAGGGCCGCGTCGGGCTGGCGCTGGCCCTCACCCCCAGCCCGGCCTCCGACCGTCCCAACTACGGAGGAGGGGAGTGAGAGGACGCGAATCCCGACTTGAATCGAAGAGAGCATTTCGCCGGTTACATGATCCGGGTTGCGGATACTGCGTAATGCGTATTGCGTAATGATCTGCTCCACTTGTTCTCGCGCCCCGCCGGTGACCACGAGAATGTCTTCGATGTCGGCGGACTTCAACGTTTCGATGACTTGCCCGAGGACGGTGGTGTGACCCCAGGGCAGGAGCATTTTGGGCTGGCCCATCCGTTTGGAGGAACCAGCGGCGAGGAGGAGGGCGGCGATCATGGAAGGAGGAATGATGAAGAGGAATTCAAGGTAAGAGATGCGAGATAGGAGTTAGTCGAGGCGCGTGAGACGTTCGTATTCTTCCGGGGTGTCCACATCGAAGAGCAGGAGGTCGTCGTGCCAGGGGAGGTATTCGACTTTGTGTTTGTCGAAGATGGCGCGGCCGCCCACGTCGCCGGTGAGGGAGAGGAGGTCGGCGAATGTGACGCGGTCGAAGAGAACCGGGTTGGCGCGTTTCTCTTCGAGAACGAGAGGCGCGAGGACGGCAGGGAGACTTTGCGAATGAGTCTCTACCAGAGCGCGGATGACTTCGACAGGGATTTGAGGTTGGTCGGCGAGGAGGAAGAGGGCGGCGCCGACCTCACCCCCGGCCCCTCTCCCGGATAAGGAGAGGCGGGAAAGGCCAGCGCGGATGGAGGCGCTTTGTCCTTGGCGGTAATCGAGGTTGTGAACGATTTGCACGGGTAGGTCCGATAGCGCGGAGGCGACGCGCTCTGCGTCGAAGCCGGTGACGACAATCACCGGGTCAAGGTCGGCGCGCAGGGCTGTCTCTGCAGTGTGGCGGACGAAGGGTTTGCCGCGCCAGTCGAGGAGCGGTTTGCTGACGCCGAAACGCTTGCTCTCTCCTGCCGCGAGGATAATCCCCGCGCAGCGTTCGATGGTCTGAAAGTCATCTTGATGCAATGATCCGACCAATACCGAATCGAACGATCCCAGCAAGTCCCGCGCCATCCTTCCGCCGATGGACCGGACTTCGGGCGTGTCGGCTTGGTTGAGCAGGAGGACGCGGCGCGCGCGGGCCGGGATATTTTTAAGTCCGCCTTGGGGATGGCTGAGAACGCGGACGAGACTTTCGGGCGTGATGGTCGCGCCGAGGGGGAGTCTGCTCAGGGCCGAGAAAATTTGCGGGCGGTGAACGTGCGCCTCATCGAGAGGTTGACCGAGTCCGCTGAGGCCGGCGAGAACGATGACCGTCTCCACGAAGTCGGGGATGGGAGGTTCGTGATTGGCGGGGGCTTTGAGAGGGAGTTGACGCGAGCCGTCGGCTTCAATGAGGAGGGGGATGCCGCGTTTTTTGCAAGTATCGTGTAGCCAGGATAGAAAGGCCGGAGGAATTGGAGCGGCGCGGTTGCCTTCGAGGGGGCCGGTGACGAGGGTCAAGCCGGGGGGAGGGATAGAGTCCGGGAGGAGTAGCCCGCTTAGTTCGTCGGAGGAAGAGGCGATGAGGTGATGGTCAGCCAGGGAGGTTTGAGAGGCGGCGAGGTGGGAGGCGGCGGTGACGATACAGTGATTAGTCGGTTTCCAATGTTCAGTGTTCAGTGACCGGAGACTTGGTAATTGGTGATTGGTAATTGGCTTGAGGAGTTGGCGGGCGAGGAGGAAGAGGGCAGTGGTTTTACCGCCGGAGCCAACCACCCCTACTTGGGAGGCGGTTGGGGGGAGGAGGCGAAGCGCGCGGGAGAAGCGCATGCCAGGTTATTCCTGTTGAAAACCGCACTTGGCGCAGAACATGGAATCTTGATCCAATTCCGTTTTACATGCCGGGCAAATCTTTTTTCGCTCGACAGTCGCTTCAAATAGCCAATCGAAGAACAGGGCGTTGATGAATACAAAGAAGGCTATAAACGGTCCTTGGGCGACGCTGTCTGGCGGTAATTGGAACCACGTGGGCGCGCTGATAGTTAATCTGTTCTCCAATGCAAAGGATGCCCACAACAATACCATATAGAAGATTCCACGCGCCCAGCCTCCGAGGATTAAATATGGAACGACAAAGAGTAAAAGCAGGGCGGTCAGCGCGATCCAAATGACCATGTTGAGCGCGGCGGGTACAAGCATATCCAATGCTGAATTATCTTCCGGGGTGATTATCAGCATTTGTGTGTCAAGTTCCAGGAGTATCTTTGAATCAATTTTTTCAACCAATAAGTTCCGCCATTCTTTTTTTTGAGAATCCACTATCTCTAAATTTACCAATTGCTGGCGATTTTCTAGAATAGAGTTACGCGCTTGCGGGATGACGTGGGCGATCATTATCTCCGTATGGTAGGCGAAGACGGATGGCAGGATGATCTGAGTGAACAACACTACCAGAAGGGGAAGCATGATCACTTTGACCATGTAGTAAATAAAATAGCGTTTTACTTGCTCTTGGCTATAGTCGTGCGTTCCTGAAAACATTTTTCGAAAGAAACTCAATACCGGCCAGGAGGCGATTATGCCGATTAAAACGCCAAGGGGAATGATCACTTTTGATATTTCCCGAAGAAGGAAATCATTATCCATATAAGGATTATTCATGATCGTGTAAACCGCAATGGCGGCCATAATAAATCCCGCCAGCGCAAGAACGGCAACAGCCCACCACAAAGATCGTACCTGTTTCATCAGATCAATCGAAATGATCTGCTTGTAAAATTTCTGGTGGCCTGGCGTGGAAAATAGCAAAACAGGCAGCCATGCGGATTGCAGGTATGTTGTGAAATCATAGGCGGCGATTAGAATCACTAACGCGCCGAACAGGAGAAAAAAGGCAAGGCTAATGCTGTTAACGGTTAGGTTGATATATGCTTGTTCTGCGGAAATTAGGAGTTGGTTTAGATCTTCGTAGGGGGAAAGCGTATCTGCAACAAGAGATTGCATATACTTCTTGCCAGCAAAAATCGCGAGCGCGATCGGGATGACTACAGCCGCCGTCATTCCTAAAGAGAGGCGGGCAGAGTGCCAATATTCTTGCCGCGCCCTTGAAAAAACATCCTGACGAAATCGCGAGTCGGGCTTGGCGCTTTGCAGAAGCAGGCGTGGACGTAGCTCGCGGGCTTCAGCGCATATCTCGGTCAACTGATAAATTGTTGGAGCGTGAATACGCCCCTTAGACGCCATGTGAGTTCGAATGGTTTGGCGTAGGGCAGGGATGTCGGCGTTACGTTCGATCAGTTGCTGGAGGTTGCCCGCCGCGCCGGAGTCGACTAGTGATTCTGCCAAAGCAGGCCCAATGCCTTTGACGCGTATCAGGTCTGCTAATCCGGATAAACGGGTGAGGCGCTCGATGGGAATTCCACTTTGTTGCGCGAGCGCCTCGCGGCCGGCAGGTAGAGCGGCGCGTTCCAACAACTGATCTGTGTTGGTGATGCCGAGGCTCACTAATCTTTGATGCTCTGCGGCTTCTGCGGATGAAAATTGCTCTAACGAGTAACGCATTAGTAGGAGATCAGGGCTTGCCAGGTTTCAGGGCCAACAATGCCGTTTACGGTCAGGCCGTAGGTGTCCTGGAAGTCGCGAACGGCCTGGGTGGTGGCGGGGCCGAAGACGCCGTCTATGGCGAGGGCGGATTCGCCGAATTTGTCGTGGAGCAGGGTTTGGATGGCGCGCACGCCGTCGCCGGTGGCGCCTTGGCTGTACTGTATCCCCGCGATGAGGGCCGACCAAGTGTTGGGTCCAACGATCCCGTCGGCGGGAAGTCCGACCGAGGTTTGGAAGTTGAGGACCGCGGTGCGGGTGGCAGGTCCGAAGATGGCGTCGGCGGTGAGGGTTTGTCCGCGCACTGTCAGGAGGTATTGGAGCGCCCGCACTTCGGGGCCGGTGTCGCCTTGTTGCAGGTCGGGCCAGTCGGGCAGGAAGGGCGCTTGTTGCACGGCGACGATCTGCACCCAAAAGCGTCCGGTTTCGATGCCGAAGACCGCGCCGCCCGGCTCGCGGATGACCCAGTAGCCGCGATAGGTTCCGGGCGCGGCGGGCGCGACGAGGCTGACGGATATGTCCACGGTTTGGCCGGGCGCGACCGTACTGGGTGTGAGAGGTTGTTCGAGCGGACCTTCCATCCGGTCGCCGGTATCAAAGACGAGTTTGTACCCGGATGTCCATGTGCAAACGCCCGCATTTTTCAGCCGCCAGGTTTTGGTAAAGGCAGTCTTGACTGGAACTTGCGTGTTGTCGGGGTAGGTGACATCAACGACAAAGTCGGCGCGATTGCAGGCAGGCGTAGGCGAGGCGACAATTGTCGGCGTATTGAAGATGGGCAGCGTGGGAATGGGCGAGGGCTGGACGACGGGCGTGTTTGTCGCCGGAAGCGGCGTGGCGGTGACGATGATCACGGTGGGGACGACATCGGTCGGTTGCGGCAGGTTACAGGCCAGCGCGGCGAGAGCGAGAATCAGAATGGATAAAGCAAGTCTGCGGGACATGGAATCCTCCGGTTGGGTGTGGGACGCTGGGACGCGCCGGATGGCTCCATTTTACTTGATTGCCTGGCGGCTTTCGGCGTCGAAGTCGCCGGAGTTTAGCGCGGCGAGAAGGTTTTCGGTTTGCGGTTCGCTATGGCGAGGACGGCGTCCCGCGTAAATCGCTTGTAGATTTGCGATACTCGCTGATAATTTTCTTTGCCTCCCGAAAACGGGGCATGGAAGGCATTCCTTTGGTTTCCTTGTAAACGTAATTGGCAACTTTACGACGACAGTCTTCGAGATATTTTGTGTCTTGTGCCACTGGCAGTAGTTTTGCCCGTAGCCAGGCTTTATTTTGTGGGGATAGGTCGTGTAAGCCTTTCATCAATTTGATGATGTTGTCCGCAGGAAGTTCCTGCAATTGTTTTTCTATCTCAATCCATGACATAATTATCCTTCCTTAGTTCACCATCCGAGACCCTAAAGGTTTCGCCTGCTGACCTTCGTCCCGACAGGCAAAACCATCCCGCCTGACAAGTTGACCGATAACCAAGGAAACCTTTAGGGTCTGGTTCATAGTTCACCTTTGAACGCCCCTCCCGATGGTCGCAGCACGGACGGCAACAACGTCCGCCTACGGCGCAACTCCTCCCCCGTAGCGGATTGTATCTCCCGCAGCGATATCATCCCCTTGCGGGACGCCAGCCGCGCCTGGACGTTATCGAGATACGCCACGATGCGCCGCTGTTCATAGTGACATTCGTCCATCATCAACATAAATTTCACTGCGGTTTCTCCAGCGCAAGCATAATGGCAAGTATAACGCCTTCAATGTTGTTCATTACGTCATTATTCCAAAAACGAATCACTTTGTAGCCTTGTAATTCAAGGTACATCGTTCTTTCCAAATCGTATTCTTCCTGCTCCAGATGTTGACTCCCATCCAGTTCGATGACAAGTTTGGCTTTCGGCGAACAGAAATCGGGGATGTATTTCCCGATGGCGTGTTGCCTCCTGAAGTTGACTCCTAGTTTATCCCCCCGCAGGTACGCCCAGAGTTTTCGTTCGGCAGGCGTGGATTCTTTGCGGAGTTCGCCAGCCTGATGCATAATTTTAGGCGTGCTTCTGCGCGGACGCGGCATTGCCCCTCCCTACCCTCCCCAAATGCGACGAAGAGCGCGTCGAATTTGGGGAGGGAAAGTCACATCGCTCAGGATGTGAATATCCATGTCCATCAGCACAACCAATTCTCCTCCCCAAATGCGACGAAGAGCGCGTCGAATTTGGGGAGGGAAAATAACATTAATCAGGATGTGAAAATCCATGTTCATGAACACAACTCATTCTCCTCCCCCAAATTCAGTGGTCTTCTGAATTTGGGGGAGGTCGGGAGGGGGCTACAACTCTCCCTTAAACGCCCTATCCAGCACGGACGGCAGCAACGCGGACAACTTCTCCCCCGCAGCGGACTGTACCTCCCGCACCGCCGCCAGCCATTCGAGTATTCGTGGGCTTATTCGTGGACGGTTTCTCTCCATCATAACTCACCTTTGAAAGCCTTATCCAAAACACTCGGCAACAACGCGGACAACTCCTCCCCCGCAGCGGACTGTAACTCCCGCAGCGACGCCAGCCGCGCTTGGACGCTGTCGAGATACGCCACGATTCGCCGCTGTTCGTCGAGTGGGGCATGTGCATTGCAAATTATATTTTGCATATTAAGTCCATTTTCTTCTTAAAATTTCCCCAGGGTTCTTGGTCATATTTTGCAGGTTGGCTTCTCAATCTGTCCAAATAAGACTTGAACTCATCCTTAAGTTGCTTATGGAATTTCTTGCGGTTTACAATAACACCTGAATGAGCAGTATCAATCCAACCAATTAATGGCTCTTTATCATCAAAAACAACCAAAGATGTTTTTTTCGCTTCTGCTTGGTGCAATATTCCACAGCGAATTTGATCGTAAAAGACGCCCGCAAGACTTGTATCTTTGTTGTCGTCTGTGCCAAAGAAGTTTAGAAATGATGATGGTGATGTGGTCAAAAAGTTTATGAAGGTCTTGCCGTATCTCTCGCTTTTCTCCTTACCTTCATAAAACTGTTCGAGAGTCTCGCACAACAAACAATCCAAAGCCATTACGGCAAACCCAGATGATAATCGCCGTTCAATCAATGAGATTTGATTTAGGAAGCGACCATAAATTCGATCTTCAAATATGTTTATTGCAATATCCCAGTCTTGTTGAACCCAGTGTGCGCCATCTTTTCCGTGCTCTCTATGTCCAGGATAATCCTTGATGAACCAATAAATTCCCTTTCCTCCTGAACTCATCGGCTTATGAGTTGTGCGATTTAATTTTGGTGCAATTCGAGTGTCCAGAACATTCGCCATATCACAATTCACCCTTGAATGCTTTATCCAAAACACTCGGCAACAACGCGGACAACTCCTCCCCCGCAGCGGACTGTGGTTTCGATACGCCCCTCAAAGAGCATTCGGGGCTACTCAACCACCACTCCCGCAGCGACGCCAGCCGTGACCAAAGACCATCCACAAATTTTTCACGAATGCACGAATTCACCGTCATCCATTCGAGTATTCGTGGTTTTATTCGTGGACGGTTTCTCTCCATCACAACTCGCCCTTGAATGCTTTATCTAAAACACTCGGCAGCAGCGCTGACAATTCCTCCTCCGTAGCGGACTGTAACTCCCGCAGCGAAGCGAGCCGCGCTTGGACGCTATCGAGATACGCCACGATGCGCCGCTGTTCGTCGAGCGGGGGAAGTTTGATTGGTAATGCCTTAAGTTTTTGTGAATTCACATTTGCTTGACCAGTCATTTGCTTTCTTTCTGCAAACATATATGCTCTGCCAAGTGGTGAATTAATATATTCAGCAACAAGATAAGGATTTGCTTTTTGTGTGTCAATCCTCAGTCGAATAATGTAAGACGCAAAAAGATAATCCCCATCTAAATCAAACACAGCACATTTACCAACAAGTTCTGCACTATTTGTTCGATTGACTAAAATATCTCCCTTTTGCAAAGTCAACTTTTTTAATTCTTGTTGTGATGGGTGCATGTATTTCATATCAGACAAATCAAGTTTGCCGCTTTGAATATTACCCATGCGAAAAACAGGAGTACCAATTCTTTCGCTGTGTGCTTTTTCTGACGTTCCATAACTAACATCGGTTGTCAATTCGCCAAGATTGTATGTTTGCCAATCTTTTGAATTGGTAAATAATTCAGCAACTTCTCGACCGTACAAATAATCAACTTCTTGGCTTGCTTCTTCTCGCAGGGATTGTGCTTTTGCGATACGAGCAACAAGGGCTTCGACGCGTTCGACTATGTGGCGTTGCTCGCCTAATGGCGGAAGGGGAATGGGAACAGAGAGAAAACGTTTTGATTTCAGTTCTGTCTTGATTCCGCCAGGAATATGATGTTGGACAATCTCACGGAAGGCGGCACTTCGTAAAAACCACCAAAGATATTTAACTTCAACGCGTTCCTTGTTGGGTATGTAAGAACCATAATGAATAGTTCCAGCAATTGGCTTCTCTTGCTTTTCGTCATAAATTGCAATTGCACCTTTTGCGGCATTGATACCTGAAATAACCAAATCACCAGGGCGAATAAGTATCATTCCCGTTTTAGTTTTGCCATCGGAACGTAGTTCAATCTTGCCTTGATTGAAACCAATTTTACTGACAATACTAACCTCACCATTCTCCAAACTTTCAGGAGTTGGTGTTTCTCTGCGTTCAGTGAGAACTTCACCTAATAAAGTTTCTTTCCAACCTCTTGTCATCATGCTTCCTTTAGCATGTTCTTGATTTCAGTCATCAACTCGGCAATTTGCTTCTCTTTGGCAAGAATATTTTCTGCTAGTTCATGCGGCGGCAGATGTGCCAGATTTTCTTTGCTGTTTGGGTTCTTAAGATCGAGATTGACCGAAAGCAAGTTCTTATTCTCGTCATACTTCAAAACATCATCAACGCGTACCTTCCACGCATGTTCGTTTTCCTCACGCCGCGGAGCGTCCCACCATTCGATCAGCGGCGCAAACTCTTCAAATTGCATCGGGCGCGTCTTGGTGTAGTTCTTCGTGCCTTCGGGGAGAGTGTGCTCATAGTACCAAATCTCAGTTGTCGGCTGGGAACGAGCGAAGAAAAGCAAATTGGTCGGTATCCCCGTATAAGGCGCGAAGACTCCAGTTGGCAGGCGGACAATCGTATGCAGGTCAAAGTTCCTCAGCAGTTGTTCCTTGATCCGCGCCGAAACGCCGTCGCCGAATAAAAATCCATTGGGCACCACCACGCCGCAGCGTCCGCCGTGTTTCAGCGAGCGCATCACGAACTGCATGAACAGCAGGGCGGTTTCGCTGGCGCGCAGCGACTCGGGGAAGTTCAACTGAATGCCCGCCTCCTCCTCGCCGCCGAAGGGCGGGTTGGTCACGATCACGTCAAAGCGGTCTTTCTCCCCGATCTCGTTCAGCGGGTTCTTCAACGCGTTATCGCGGCGGATGTTCGGATTCTCGACGCCGTGCAGCAGCAGGTTCATCGTCCCGAGCAAATACGGCAGCGGCTTCTTCTCCACGCCGTACAACGTCTCGCTTTGCAGCTTGATCTGGTCTTTGGAATTCTTCGCCAGCGGTTTGAGATATTCATACGCCTCGACTAAAAATCCGCCCGTGCCGCACGCGGGATCGAGAACGGTCTCTCCCAGCCGCGGCTTGGTTCTGTCTACGATCAGTTTTACTACGGGACGGGGTGTGTAGAACTCCCCACTATCGCCTGCCGCATCACGCATCTCCTTCAGCATCGACTCATACAAATGCGCCAGCGTAAAAATCTCATCCTTCGACTGAAAGTGGATTCCATCCACCAGGTTGACCACATCCCGCAGCAGATAGCCCGAGAGCATACGGTTGTACGTTTCCTTGAAGACCTCCGCCACCTTCAAGCGTTCATCCGACCCCGAGAGTCCGCGCAGGGCAGGCAACAACCCGTCATTGACGAACTTGATCAAATCCTCGCCCGTCGCCCCCTCATTCTCATTCGACGCCCAATCCCGCCACCGATACGGCGGCGGAATGATCGGCTTATACGTCTGCCGCGTCGCCTTCGCATCCTCCTCCCGCCGAATTTCCAAATCGTCATAACACTTCAAAAACAGAATCCACGACAACTGCGGCAGCCTGTCCAAATCCCCATTCAACCCCGCATCCTTGCGCATAATGTCCCGCGCCGATTTGATGAGGGAGGAGAGTGAGGCTTTGGTGTTGGCTTTCCCCTCCCCCAAATTCCTGCTCTTGGAATTTGGGGGAGGCTGGGAGGGGGCGGGGCTTTGTCTTGGCATGAGGTTCCTTGTCCCACTACCGTGAGATTATTTCTTCACTTTCCATTTTTCCCCCACAGTACGAGCCAACACATCACGAATCAATGCATCGTCCAGCCGAAAGTCAGCGCCGCGCAGGGCATGTAAAACCTGCGCGGCCGATTCGATCAATCCATGTTGTTTGGCAAGAATAACGATTGCCAGCGTGCCAGTCACGGGAAGGGAGAGACTGCGGGCGCAACGCCGCGCCGCGCCATCATCCAAGATTGCAATACATCCACGGTGGGCAAGTGCATACGACAGAACCGCGCTTTCACCTTTGCCCAAATCCCATGCCAGAATGGTATCGGGAGTAGTAGGCGTTTTGACAATTTTAAAGATATCTTGTTCCAATGCCTGGCGGGCTGGGTCATCCTCTGGCGCAACCGATAATTCTTCCGCCACCGCCTGTGGAATTAAGGCTTGCTCTGGCAAACGCGCCAACAAATCAACCTGCCCAACTCTTGCAAGAGCAATAACAGGCGAAGCGTTGATGATCCATTTCTCAGCGACGGGAGACTTCTGCGACGATTTCATCGGCGCTATATTGAAAGGGTGAGACTTTGAATTGATTGAGCGCGTTGATAAATTCGGCGCGCGTCAATCCCGCGATCTCCGCGCCCTTGCTTTGCGAGACAACGCCCGTTTCATACCATTTGACCGCCGCCGCCACGCGCATTTCCCGCACGAATCCTGCGGGATCCTGGCGTAACGCCGCAAACACGTCTCTGGGCAACTCGATTGAAACCTGTACCATGTCCATGACTGCCTCCGCCGTCATTATAACCCACGTCATTCATACAAAAACTTCTGCAACTCATCCACCGCCTGCAACATCTTCTCCGCGCCGCCGAATAATTGATAAATCTCATAGGTCGAACCATACCGGTCGAACGGCGAGACCTGCAAGACGCGCGGCAACTGGTCGAACTCGCCAATTCCGTAATCGGCGTATTTCTCCAGCAGGGTATCCAAAATCTCACGCGCGGCAGGCGTAAACGTGTTGAAAAAGTTGGCTTTCTTCTGGCGTAATTTCTCGGCGCGCTCGCGGCGGGTAACCAAGGGCGCGTTATAAGCCACATGCAGCAGCAAATCCAGCGCGTCGGCATCTTCCTGATGTACAACGTGAGCAAGGTGGTCAGGGTCAATGCCTCGTGTACGCAACTGATCCAATATCTCTTTTCGCTGTTCGGCTTGCGGCCAGACCTGGCGTAAATGCTCGGCAGTCAAATTCAAGCGGCGGATGTTTTCAGTCACATAATCCGTAAACTGGACAGTCTTGAGTACATTGCCTTCGGGGTCAAGTTCAAACGCCTGTTCGCCTGCAATGTAAACCTGCACATTATCGAGATAATATTTGCGCGGCAGTTCACCGATTTGTTGTCTCAGACCTAACAGGTCTC
Source organism: uncultured Anaerolineaceae bacterium (assembly GCA_964625215.1). Lineage (GTDB taxonomy): Bacteria > Chloroflexota > Anaerolineae > Anaerolineales > Villigracilaceae > Denitrolinea. Next base: position 29,688 of record CAZVAX010000022.1, read on the forward strand.
GGAGACCTGTTAGGTCTTGCTCAGGTTCCAGCGTCCCTTCTTCGCTATCTTCAACTTTCGTCTCATTTCCGTGTTTATCAATCTCGGTCTTCGTCACACGCACAGGGTCACCATCAAATTTAGGGTCATAAAACAACTGCGTCGCGCCCACGTAATCAATGATCGTAAACCAAAATTTATTATGCTCTTCCGAAACCCGCGTCCCACGCCCGATGATCTGCTTGAAATCAATCATCGAGTTGATCGGCTTGAACAAAACAATATTGCGGCAGGTCGGCGCGTCCACGCCTGTGGTCAACATTTGCGAAGTGGTGAGGATGACAGGCGTTTCTTTTTCAGGGTCTTGGAAATTATCCAAATGTCCGCGCCCAACGGCGTGTTCGTCACTGACAACCCGTGCCACATAATGTACGTGGATTCTCGACAGGTCAGCGTTCAAGTTATTCAACGCCTTGCGCATATCCAGAGCGTGTTCCTGGTCAACGCAGAAGACGATGGTTTTATCGAAACGATTAGTGCGTTTCAGGTATTCGGTCAGGTGTTTGGCGACTACTTCGGTTCTGGATAAAAGGGAAATCAACCGCTCGAAATCTTTTGTCCCATACAAATCAGGCGGAATTTCACGCCCGAATCTATCCAACACGCCCGGGTCAATCTGCAATCCGCTCGCATCCACATCTGGAATAACGCGGTAAACACGATATGGCGCAAGGAAACCATCGTCAATACCCTGCCGCAGACTGTAGGTATAAATCGGGTCACCGAAGTATTCATAGGTGTCCACATTGTCGTTGCGTCTGGGTGTGGCTGTCATGCCGATCTGCGTCGCCGCGTCAAAGTATTCGAGTATCTTCCGCCAACTGCCGTACTCATTCGCCGATCCGCGATGGCACTCGTCCACAATGATCAGGTCGAAGAAATCACGGGGGTATTTCTCGTACAGGTTCTCACCTGTCGTTGGGTTTGCCAGCGCCTGATACAAGGCAAAATACACTTCACGGCTTTTCACCGCCCTGCCTTGTATTTTCTGCAACGCTTGTCCCATCGGGGAGAAGGTTCTATCCTTTGCCTGGTCAATCAGCACATTTCGGTCAGCCAGATACAAAATTCGTTTCCTGCGCTTCGACTTCCATAACCGCCAGACAACTTGAAACGCAACAAAGGTTTTCCCTGTACCCGTTGCCATGGTAAGCAGAATTCGATTCTGTCCAGTCAGAACAGCGTTCACTGTCTTGTTTATCGCGACCCGCTGAAAATAATACGGCTTCTTTCCGCCCGCTTCTTCCCAGTATGCTGATAATGAATCCGTCTCGTCTTTTTTGTTATCAAACTTGAATGTACCCTTGAGTCGTCCCCATAATTCATCTTGTGACGGAAATATATCGAGGTTGCGTTCCATGCCCGTGATGAAGTCGTGTTCCACAATTCCTTTGCCGTTGCTCGAATAGGCAAACTTTACGTTGAGCATTTCAGCATATTGAATCGCTTGTTGCAATCCCTTGGCAGGGTGGGCGTATTCTGCTTTTGCTTCGATCACTGCAATGGGAATGTTTTGGCGAATAAATAGAGTGTAATCAGGTCGCAGGCCTTCCTTGCGTGTGTGTCTTTCCCCGATTGGCACAATGCGCCCCGGCGTCAAAACCATCTGCTCGGTAATGGAATCATCCTCCCATCCAGCGGATTTGAGTTTGGGCAACACGTAGGTTCGGCAAGTATCGGCTTCGTTCATGTTCCCTTCACGATCTGCGCCAATCCTACCCTCATCCCCCCGAATAGACAAGTGACCTGCCTCCCAAGTTACGGCGCCTCCGCGCTCCACTTGACCGTCCCAAGATCGCAGATGGCCTCGCGGTCGAGGATGGCGAAGTTGGTCAGCGCGCCGCTTTGTTCGCTGGTGAAATATAGGCTGGCCTCGCCGCTGGCGTTCCCGTCGGCGTCGAAGCGACCCTCCACCTTGCCCACGCCGAACTCCTCGAAGGTAAACGCTCCGTCACGAATCGGGATTCGGACGGTGTGGAAGTAATCCACAGTTTCGGCGCGCAACAGGTCGCAGTTCACATCCTGCGCGTAAAAGCGGAGGGAGGAAATCGTACTCCCATCGGAAGATATGGACAGCCTCAGCCAGGCGGCGCTGGCGCGGGTCGCGTCCACAGGCAGGGATAGGGTGTATGTCCCACCGGAGACGGGCGTTCCGGCAGGTTGGCAGGCGGCGAGGATCAAGGCCGCGAGACAGAGACAAACGAACAGGTTCTTGCGCATGGCGCCCTCCCGAAATCACTATGCACGCATGCGGGTCGGTTTCAATGGGCGTTGCGCGTCTTTCGTGAATGGGCGCCCTCTTGAATCGCCTCGCCGTTTCTTGTATAGTGATAGCGAAATTCAACGCGTGGACGAAGAAAGGAGTTGTCATGCAAACGAAAGACGGTTTTACCAAATCCCTTGCCATTGTGGGAACCATCCTGGCTTGTGTCCCCATCCTGATGACCCTGCTCACCTCGCTGGCCTCGCCCTTCATGGAGGGTCGCTTTCTGATGGACTACCTGATGCCCATGGAACTCGGTCTGTTCGCGCTAGTGGGGGCGTTGTTGCTGTTGTGGGCGGCGTTTCGGACGCATGCGCGGCGTGGACTGATCGGCGGTGGACTCGCGTTCGCGATTGCCATGTCCATCGGCGCGCAGGCTATCGCGGAGGTCACCGGGCTGGCTGATGATGAGACAATGATCGGTGGGTGGCAGTGGGCGATTGTATTGACGATGCTCGTCCTTTACATCGCGGCGCTGCTCGTGATTGACGTGGGTGGGATTCTGCTCACGCGTGATCTGTTTCGGTCTCCGCGTCCGCCTGTCGCGTCGGCCTGACTATCCCACCATTAGCCTGACGCCTAAAATAATCAGCAACGCCAGTACGATCTTGCGAAAGAGTTCGGGGTTTAGCCATTTGTCCATGGACTGGCCGAGCAGGAATCCGATCACGGTGGCGGGCAGGCAGAATAAAATCGCGCGCGTCACATCGGGGGTGAAACTGCCGTTGAAAAAATGGCTGGCGGTAACGAACAAACTGTTGATGACGAAGAAACCGGAGAGGTTGCTCTTGAATTGCGCCGCGTCCCAGCCGCGGCAATTGCCGTAGACGATGATCGGCGGGCCGGCGGTGTTGTACGCGCCGCCGAGCAGTCCGCTCAACGCGCCGGCGATCCACGCCCAGAGGGGATGAGTCAATTCGGGCAGGCGGAATCCGACCAGCGCGTAGAGGGCATAGAGCGCGATAAGCAGACCGAGCGCGAACAACGCGACTCGTTCATCCACTTGACGGAGCAGGACCACCCCAACCGGCGCGACCACTAACGAAGCGACCAGCGCCCTCCAGATCGCGTCGACGCGCAGGGCCTGGCGGTAGCGCAGCGTCAGGAGGGATTCCAAAACCAAGCCGGTCGCGGCTACCACCGGCGCGGCGACTTCGAGTCCGAGCAGGGAGGGGAGAATCGCCATCGCCACCAGCGCGCTGCCGAAGCCGGTCATGCTCTGGGTGAACGCGCCGAGGAGCAGGGCGAGGAAGGGAAGCGCCATAAATTCTGAAATCAGAATTCTGAATTCTGAATTTTCCTTTGGGTGAGGATGGCTTCGAGAACGCCCCCTCCCACTGCCAGGGCCTTATCGGAGACGAGGCGACAGAAAGTGGGATCGTCACGCGAGTCCACGTCGCCGATTTTCATGCCGGGGGTGACGGGCATGTCGGCGCGCAGCAGGCCGCGCAGGACGCCGGAAAGGGACGAGACGACCGCGCCCACCTCGCGGTCGCGCTCGTCGCGGATCTTGGCGACGATCTGTTCCTCGCCGACATGCTCGCCGATCTTGACATGCGGCGCGAGTAGACCCCCAACGGGCGCGCGCAGGACGCGGCGCGGATCGCCTTCGGGGTGACGATTGTCGGGCGCGGCGGAACCGATCCAGTAGACACGGCCGAGGGTATGACCGCGGCGAGTCTCGACGACCGCGTCGCAATCGCGCGGGGCCGTGAAGCCGGGGCCGAGTCCGATGTGGAGGGGGGCGGGCGCGGGGAGAGGTTGGGGAGGAGTCTTGAGGAGGCGCGCGTCTATGACCGCGTCGTATTCCATTTTGCGTAGGATGTCGGCTTCGGGGTCAACCAGGATGGGGATGACGCGACGCGCCAGGTGGTCGGCAATCCGCTCCGGGTCAAGTGGGACGCGGACGGCGGTCACATCTTCGACGGCGGCCTCTCCGTCATAGATCGCTTCCGAAAACGAGACGAGTCGTCGCACGGCGAGAGGTTGGGCGAGTTCGGTGATGACGACGCCGTATCCTGCGTGATGGAGGCGGAGCGCGACGCCGCTGGCGAGGTCGCCGCCGCCGCGAATGAGGACGATGTTCATGTCCCCTGCTTTTCCTGGTCGACGCGCAGGAGATGACCGAAGGTGTAGAAGGTGAGGTAGACGAAGAGGAAGAGCGCGCCGAAGAGGGCTGTGACGCCGATGGAGCGCAGGCTGGGATCGCTGACGCCTACGACGATGCCGTAGAAAATGTCGCTGGGTTCGTGGAGGATGTCCCAGGAGTTCCAGCGCAGGAAGCGGCCCATGTAGATGCCCACGCCGCTGAGGAACGATACGACGAAGACGAAGATCCAGCCGGCGACGCGTCCAAACTCGCGATGGACGATCTCGTGCATGAGGTAGAGCGAGAGGACGCCGAGCAGCAGGCCGGTCCACGCGAACCAGACGACGAGGATCACATCGAACCAGATCGGGACTACATTGCTGGGTTCGCCGAGATGTTGGAAGTCGGTGAGGATGTAGGGCGCGTTGGGGAAGAAGATCAGCCAGAGGAAGGCGGTGAGGAGGATGATCAACGAAGTGACGCGGCGACTCATGGCGGCCATGTACGTGACGTAGGCCGCGCCGAGGGGAATCCAGGCGAGGAAGATGTTCCACACCAGGAAGGCGTAGCCGCGTTCGTTGTACCACGCGCCGCGGAAGCGATAGAGCGCCACGGAGACGAGGGTCGCGCCGCCGAGCAGGAGGAAGAGGGCAAAACGGTAGCGGCGCGGGTAGAGGAAGTTGTAGAGGGATTTCATGGGGGGAATTATAAAAGATGAAAGATGAGAGATGAATGATGAATTATGAATTCAGAAAGCGGAGGAGGATGGGATTGACTTCCCCCGGTTTTTCGTAGTGCGGGATGTGACCGACGTTTTCGATGACGTGGAATTCGGCGTGCGGAAGGAGGGCGCGCAGGAGGTCGCTGTGGGCGAAGGGGACGGTGGTGTCGTTGCGGCCCCAAAGCAGCAAGGTGGGCTTTTTCAATTGTCCGACGCGGCGATAGGTTTCGGAGAAGTCGCCGAGCATGTTGTTTCGCAGGGTGGAGAGGATGGCGCGCTTGAAGCCTTTGATTCTCATCTGCGGGCGGTAGCGGTCAATGAATTGTTCCACCAGCGCGGGGTCGTAGAAATCGGAGGCGATACCTTTGAGCAGACTCTCGTCCCCCGCGAGGCCGAGGGCCAGGTCAGACAGAATCGGAATCTTCGCCAGTTTGAGCATGAAGGAGAGTTCGATGGGTTTCGCCCCGGCGGGATCAACGAGGATGTGTTTCGCGACGCGCTCTGGATATTTTTCGAGGAACGCCGCGCTGACCGGCCCGCCCATCGAGAGTCCCACCAACGTGACGGGCTCGCGCAAGTCGAGCGCGTCGAGCAGGTCGCGCAGTTGACGGACGAAGAGGTGGATGTCGTAGCGCAGGCGCGGACGGTCCGAGTAACCGCGCCCGAAGAGGTCGAAGCGCAGGACTCTCAGAACCCCGGTTTCTCCAAGAAACCGGGGTTCTGAGGCAAGGAAGGCGAAGGTGGGATCCCAGATGAAGTAGGGGACGGAGAAGCCGTGGATCAGAACCACTGGCGTAGTGCGTGTTGCGTGTTGCGTAATTTCGTAATGGCAGACACCATCGGAGAGGCGGATGAATGAGCCTCCGGCGCGGGCGCGGACGGCGTCGGTCAGGTTTTCGGTTTCGTTGAGGTAGGGGAAAGTCATTTTAATTCGATACACGGATTTTACGGATTACGCGGATGAACACGGAAGTTAAAAAAAATCCGTGCAAATCCTTCCAATCCGCGTAATCCGTGTACAAAGAATTAAATCTTTCCCAGCCCGCGCAGGATGTGTTCCGGGGTGAGGGGAAACTCGTTGAACCAGACTCCGGTCGCGTCGTGGACGGCGGCGGAGATGGCCGCGGCGGTGGGCAGGAAGGGCAGTTCACCCAAGCCGCGCGCCCCCCAGGGTCCGTTTGGATCCGGCACTTCCACGATGACTGAGTCCACGCGTTCGGGGATGTCGAGGATGGTCGGGATGAGGTAGGCGCTGAGTTGATCGGTGAGGACGCGGCCGTCCTTCACTTTGAAATCTTCCTGTATGGCGTAACCCTGCGCTTGCACCACCGCGCCTTCGATCTGTCCCTGCACAAGCGACGGGTTGATGGCCTTGCCCACATCGTCCGCGGCGGTGACGCGAATCACGCGCACGTGACCGGTCTCGGTGTCCACCTCCACTTCCACGGCTTGGGCGGAGTAGGCGTAGGCGAAGTTCGGGGTGGAGTAGCCGGTCTCTTTTTCGAAGGGGGTCGTTTTGGGCGCGAGATATTTAAATTCGGCGATGGCCGGACGTTCCTCGGCCTCCCATTTTTTGAGGGCCGCTTCCGCCGCGCCTTTGATCGAGTTGCCCGCCATGAACGTCATGCGCGAGGCGGAGACCGAACCGGAGTTGCTAGTGGTGGCCGTGTCCATCGTCACCATTTGTATTTTGTCCGCTGGAACGCCAACGACCTCGGCGGCCATCTGCGCCATCACGGTGTGAGTCCCTTGTCCCACCTCTGCGCCGGCGTGATAGACGATCACATTTTCGATCTCGCCTTTGCCGTGCAACTCCACTTTCGCCCAACAATTTTCCTGGTAGCCGAAACTGAAGCCGACGTTCTTGAAGCCGGCCGCAAAGCCGCGTCCGCGACGGAGGACAGAGGGCGGAGGATCGGAGACGGCCTTCCGTCCTCCGTCTTCGGTCTTCCATCCAAATTTCTTCGCCGCCTCTTCCATGACTTTGCGAATCGTCACCGGACCCGGGGCGGGCGTACCGACCCCGAGCGTGTCGCCGTCTTTCAGCGCGTTCTTGAGGCGGAACTCCACCGCGTCCATGCCGAGTTTTTCGGCGAGTTTGTCCATTTGCAGTTCGGCCATATACAGGGCCTGCGGCGCGCCGAAGCCGCGAAAGGCGGCGGTCGGGACGTTGTTTGTGTACACGCCGTACACGTCCGCTTTGACGTTGGGGATGAAATACGGCCCCGTGCAGGTGATGGCCGAGTTGCCCAGCACCTTGTTCGAGGTGTACATGTACGCGCCGCCGTCGCCGATCATTTCGATCTCGGCCGCGACCAGTTTGCCGTCCTTGGCGGCGCCCCACTTGGCTTTGATGGTAGTCGGATGACGCTTGCCATGACCGATGATCGATTCCCGCCGCGACCAGATAATGCGGACCGGTCGTTTCAACTTCCAGGCGGCCAGCGCCAGCGCGATCTGCACCGACATATCCTCGCGCCCTCCGAACGCGCCGCCGATGGCCGGATAAATAACGCGCACCTTGTCCTCGGGCAACGCGAGACAGTGGGCGATCTCACGCACATCGGTGTGGGTCCACTGGCCGCCGGCTTCCACTGTGACTCGGCCCTGCTCGTCAATATACGCCATCCCCGCTTCGGGTTGAAGGTAGGCGTGTTCCTGGTAGGGCGTCTTGTATTCGCCCTCCACGATCACATCGGCCTGGGCGAAGGCTTGATCCACATCCCCTTTGCGAATTTTGTAGTGGACGCACACATTCGAGTCGCCGCGCTCGGGATGAAGTTGCGGCGCGCCGGGTTTCATCGCTTCGATGGGATCGAAGACGGCGGGCAGATCTTCGTATTCGACTTCGATCAACTTGACCGCCGCGGCCGCCGCGGCTTCCGTCTCCGCGACGACAGCCGCGATCTGGTCCCCCTCGAAGCGGACGATATCGGGTTGCACGCCCGAGGGTCCCTTCTCGCTCGGACCGCACAGCACGGGCTGATCCTGCCATTGCAAGCCATACTCGTTGACCGGCACATCCTTCGACGTGAACACGGCCGCCACGCCGGGCGCGACCAGGGCTTTGGTCGCGTCCACGCGTTTGACGCGCGCGTGCGGACGTTCGGCGAAGAGCGTCTTCATGTGGAGCAGGCCCTCTTTGAAGAGGTCGCCTGAATAGAGCGCGTCTCCCGTCACTTTGCCGCGCGCGTCGTTGCGCGGCAAGGATTGTCCGATGGAATGTGTAGACATAACTCGTTATCGCTTGTATTTCTTGATCTTCCTGCTCGGCGGCGGCGCGTCATATCCGGAGAAACGCGAAGGACCCGTAGCGCGGTAGAGCGCCGCATACACCACCGCGATGAGGCCTGCCACTATGACGATGAAGAAGAACGTCATAAACAGGTAGGCATACAGGTTGTATTGGTTTTGCACCCAGGTCAGGATGGGAACCAGGCCTGGAACGCTGAATAGCGCCTCCGGCATCACCGGGTATCCGCTCAAGGCTTCGGGAATGGGAATGCCGCGTTCCGCCGCCAGTTTCACGGTCATCACGCTCAGGGCATACGAAATGACGGGAACGATGAGCATGATCACGCACCCAATGCCGCGCCAGATGGGATGCGGCTCGTTGGACTTGGGCCCCCGGCGCGGTTCGAATGTGGTGTACTTACCCATAATTACCTCGCTTTGCTCGCCGATTCAACGGCTTGAATGATTTTGTAGTACCCGGTGCAGCGGCATAAATTGCCGGTGAGGGCTTGTTCGATCTCGGAATGAGTGGGGCGAGGTCGTTCCTCGAGCAACGCGGCGGCGGACATCACAAAGCCGGGCGTGCAATACCCGCATTGCACCGCGCCGTGTTCGATGAACGCTTCCTGCACAGGATGGAGTCGTTTTTCCGCGCCCAACCCTTGTTTGGTGACGATCTGCGCGCCGAGCGCGCGCGGCGCCGGCACGAGACAAGCCATCACCGCCTTGCCGTCCAAAAAGATCGTGCATGCGCCGCATTCGCCCTCGGCGCAACCTTCCTTCGTTCCCGTGAGCATTCCCTCCTCGCGCAGCAGGCGCAGGAGGGTTTTGTCATGTCCGCTGGTGAAGGTAAATTTCTTTCCGTTGATCGTGGTCTCGATGGGAGTCTTGGGGAATTCAGAATTCAGAGTTCCGAATTCTGAATTCGAGCTTCGCAATAGAACTGGATTCTCCGGCATGCCCTGTCGCTCGCTTCCGTCGCGCAGACTTCGCAACGCGCGCAACGTGCAAACGCGTACCATCTCGCGGCGATACGCGGCGGAAGCGCGGATGTCGTCAATGGGACGGCTCGCCAGCGCTGCGAGATATGCCGCATCCGCGAGGATTTCGTCGGTCAGGGGTTTGCCAGCCAACCAGGCTTCCGCTTCTTTCGCGTGGACGATGGTGGGGGTGACCGCTCCGAGGGTGATCGCGCTCGAACGGACCTCGCCCGGCCCAACGTCAAGGATGACCGCCACGTTGACGACGGAAATGGCCTGGGCGCGGCGTAACGCGAGTTTGACGAAGGTCCCGCGTTGGGAGTCGGTCAGCGCGGGGAAGGAAATGTCCGCCAGCAGTTCGTCGGCTTGCATGACGGTTTTGCGGACGCCGGTATAAAATTCCAAGAGAGGGACGGTGCGTTCGCCGCGCGTCGAGGCGAGGGTTACGGATGCGCCGAGCGCCATGAGCGGCGTGATGGTGTCGTTGGCGGGCGAGGCGGTGATGAGGTTGCCGGCGATGGTGCCGCGGTTGCGGATTTGCGGCGCGCCCACTTCCCACGCGGCGCGGGCAAGCGGATAGGCGCGCTCGCGCAGGAGGGTGGAGGCCGCCGCGTCGTTGTGCGTGACGAGCGGGCCGAGATGGATGCGGTTATCCTCGTCGAGGCGGATGCGGTCGAGGCCAGGAACGCGCGTGATGTCTATCAGCGCGTCCACTCCTTTGCGGACGCCGCGTTCGAGTTCGAGAATCAGGTCGGTGGCTCCGGCCACGACGCGGGCGCGTTCCCCTTGCTCTGCCAGGATGTGCAGGGCCTCGTCGGTGGATGCGACGCTGAAGTATTGATGCCACATGGGATATAGACAAGAAACCAGGTTTCTTGCAGAAACCTGGTTTCTCGATTGATTAGGCGCTTCCCGTGAAGACTTCGGAACGGCGGTCAAAGGTGTCCACTGCTTGGCGCGCCAGCGCGATCAGGTTGCGGATGGCGGCGGGCAGGGCTTCGGCGTCCGAGAGGCTGGCCTCCACATTGTCGAGGGCGCGGCCAGTCTGGTCGGCGAGATCGAAGAAGGCGTTGTCGAACTCGTAGAGTTGGGCGAGTTCCTTCTCGTTGATCTTGACGGCGTCGAACAGACCCGACGCGCCATAGGAAGCCATGGCGATCTTGTCTATGAACGTGCGAATCTTGATGACGGCCTTCTCCATATCGTCCACGTACGAGATCATCCCGTTGCTGACCAGGTCGGCTTGCATGGCTGAGGCGCGCTTGTAGAGTTCTTCGTAGCGGCGGGCGACAGTTTCGCGCAGGAGTTTGTCGGCCGCGCGGCGGTTCTGGCGCTCCACATAGCCGCCAAAGCCGGGAATTTTGCCGGCCAGGCTTTTGAACAGATCCTGGGCGCCGGTGACAACTTGATTGAAATCGGTCATAAGAATCTCCTTGTTCGTTTCATGTACGAAGGACTGCGCGTATTGTCGCGCCTGCTCTCCCATTATAGCCTGACTTCGGAGTTATAATCAAGAAAAGTTGAGTCCGTTCATCCACGCCAATCTCCGCGAATTTCCCAAAATGATTAGCGGACCTTCGCGGAGATTGGCGGAGAAAGAATTAGTCAACACCTCTCGCGTAGAGAGTTATCAAAACCGCTCGAAGAGAAGCGCTTCGGGCAAGGAGAAATCAATGTCAAGCGAACTTCAAGCCCTCTTAGGCGACAAGGCCGAATCCCTGTTGGGGTTCAACTCGCCAAAAATCCCCAAGGAACGTTTGCACCTTCCGGGTCCCGATTTTGTGGACCGCATCTTTGCGCAATCGGACCGCAATAACCGCGTCCTCGGCAATCTGGCGTGGATGTACAGTCATGGCCGCCTCGGCGGGACGGGCTACATGTCCATCCTGCCGGTAGATCAGGGCATCGAACACTCGGGCGGCGCGTCCTTCGCCAAGAATCCCGATTACTTCGACCCGGAAAAAATCATCCAACTCGCCATCGAGGGCGGATGCAACGCGGTGGCTTCGACGTTTGGCGTGTTGGGGATGATGT
>CAZVAX010000023.1:0-40986 GCA_964625215.1 uncultured Anaerolineaceae bacterium
TTGAAGCCCGTTACGATCCCAATCACTCTAAACTCAAATGTGTAAGGTAATCAGATTAAACATCATCTTACGGCGGGGAGGGTATAATCCAGCCGCCCTATGAAAATTCTCACCGTCTTAACCTACTATCGCCCGCACACCTCCGGCCTCACCATCTACGCCGAGCGCCTGGCGCGCGCCTTCGCCAAGCGCGGCCACGAAGTGACCGTGATGACCTCGCAATACGACAAGTCACTGCCGCGGGAGGAAAAGATGGACGGCGTGCGCGTCCTCCGCATCCCCGTCGCGTTGCGCGTCAGCAAGGGAGTCATCGCGCCCACGTTTGGCCTCGTCGCCACCAAGTTGGTCGCGCAGCACGATGTCGTCCAACTGCACCTGCCGCAATTCGACGCGCCCGGCGTGGCCTTCCGCGCCCGTCTTTTCGGCAAACCGGCCGTTCTCACCTACCACTGCGACATTGACCTGCCCTCCGGCCTCTTCAATCGCGTCGTCAACACGGTGGTTAATTTTCAAAACAACATGGCGGGCCGACTCGCCAATCACATCGTTACTTACACCCAGGATTACGCCGACCACTCGCCCTTCCTCTCCCGCTACGCTTCCAAGCTGACCCCCATCCTGCCTCCCGTCGAACTTCCCGCTTCTCCCCCCGGCGCGACCGAGGCCTTCGCCCAGGCGAATCAAACGCGGACTCGTCGTCCCGTCATCGGCATGGCGACGCGCTTCGCCTCCGAAAAGGGCGTGGAGATTCTGCTCGAAGCGTTGCCGCGCGTGTTGGAAAAATATCCACAGGCGCAGGTTCTGTTCGCCGGTCAATACCAGAACGTGATGGGCGAGCAAGCCTACTTCGCGCGCCTCCAACCCCAGATCCAAAAATACGAGGCGAGCGGACACTGGAAATTCGTCGGCTTGCTCGACCCCGTGCAGATGGCGTCCTACTATCCCAACCTCGACGTGTTAGCCGTGCCGTCGCTCAACTCCACCGAGGCGTTTGGACTCGTGCAGGTGGAGGCGATGATGAACGGCGTACCGTGCATTGCCTCCGCGCTTCCGGGCGTGCGCCGCCCCGCGCAAATGCACCACATGGGCGAGATCGTCCCCATCGGCGACTCGCCCGCGCTGGCCGACGCGCTGCTTAAAGTATTGAATAACCGCAAAGATTACAAATGCGATCCCACTGAATTGAAACGCGCCTACGACCCCGACTCCGTCGCGGTGGAATACGAAAAACTATTTTCCAAATTAATGCGGAAATCGTAATGCTCAATTGTCAATCTGAAATCGCAAATCGTAAATCGAAAGATTTTCTCTTCCTCCACATCCGCGACCTGCCCTACTTTCGCGGTTTTCTGCGCGCCATTGAATCCGCGTTTTATCAAGACCTGCCCATGCCCGGTCCCATCCTCGACGTGGGCTGCGGCGACGGCAATTTCGCGGCGCTGACCTTCGACACGCCCCTCGACGTGGGCCTCGATCCCTGGCACGGACCGATCCACGAGGCGAAGCAGTACCCGGTTTATCGTCTGCTCGCCGAAGCGGACGGAGGTCACATGCCCTTCCCGGATGGCGCGTTCGCCTCGGCGTTTTCCAACTCCGTGCTGGAACACATCCCGCACGTGCAGGAAGTGTTGAACGAAACCGCGCGCGTCCTCCAACCCGGCGGACATTTCTACTTCTGCGTGCCAAACGCGAACTTCACGAACAACCTTTCGGCAGCGCGCTTCTTCGACAAGATCGGACTCAAGTCTCTCGCCGCCGCGTATCGCAAATTCTTCAACTATATTTCACGCCACCAACACACCGACATGCCCGAGGTGTGGGAGCCGCGACTCGCGCAAGCCGGCTTCAAGATCGAACGTTGGTGGCACTACTTTTCCCCGTCCGCGCTCGCGGCGTTGGAATGGGGTCACTACTTTGGTTTGCCCTCGCTCATCCTGCGCAAACTTTTTGGCCGCTGGACGCTCGCGCCGTATCGCTGGAATCTCTTCCACTACAACGCGCTAAAAAAACACGTGGATCATCCCCTCCACGATTCTGGCGCGTACACATTTTATGTGACGATAAAAACCTGATCGGTACACGGATTTCACTAATTAGGCGGATTGCACGGAAATTAAAAAAAATCCGTGCGCGATAGCGTCCGTAAAATCCGCGTAATCCGTGTACGGATTTGCCGAGTACACCCATGACCGAACCGACCGAACCCACCGTCCTCGATTATTTCAAGTCCATCTTCAAAAGCCGCGACTCCTTCTCCGCCTTCCTGCGCGCCTGGTCCGACCGCGCCGACACTACTTCGCTAGTGAAGACCTCCCCATCCGAATCTGGGGCATCGCCCGCGGCGACGACCTCAGAATTACCAATTACCAATTACCAATCGCTATCCTCCTTCCCCTGGCGTTCCCTCCTCGCCCTCTTCATCGCTCTCATTGCCCAGCGCGCCTTCGAGCCACCCGCGCAGAGTTACACTTTTGGGACCGGGCTGTACCTCATTGCCCTCGGACTCGGCATCTGGGCCTTCCTGCGCGGCGAACTGACCCCAGCGTCCCTGCCCGCCTCCGAGCGACACACCGATCCGCTGACCATTCACGGATGGGCTTTCCTCCTTTCCCTGGTCTTTGGTGCGGCGACCTATCTTCTGATGTCGGACCTGACCATTCGCGGCGAGCCTGCGCCGTTTTGGTGGCCGACAGAGGAAAACACTTTCAATAGTTGGAACTTGTCGGTATGGTTGATCGCCATCCTTTTCCACATGGGCTCCTTGTGGTTGAGCGGGCCGCAATCGCTCCTCGCGAAAATCGCCGACTTCATTTCCAGCCCAAAGAGAATTCAATTAACGCGTTGGGGATTGGCTATTCTCGGCGTCGTCGCGCTGACGCTCTTCTTCCGCTTCTATCGCCTCGAAACCGTCGTCCCCGAAATGACCAGCGACCACGCCGAAAAACTCTTCGACGTGTACGACATCGTCAACGGCAGATACCCGATCTTCTTCGAGCGCAACACGGGACGCGAGCCGCTCTACGTGTACCTCTCGGCCCTGCTCGTCCCGTTCACCGGCGTCTCGTTTCTCACCATCAAACTGTCCGCGGTTCTCGGCGGACTGCTTATGCTGCCCTATCTCTACCTGCTTGGCAAGGAACTGGGCAGCAAACGCATCGGTCTCCTCGCCGTCGCGTTTGCGGGCATCGGCTATTGGCCGAATGTAATCGAACGCTTCGCGCTGCGCATCTCGTTCTATCCGCTCTTCGTCGCGCCGGTGTTGTACTACCTCATCCGCGGACTCCGCCGCCAAAACCGCAACGACTTTCTCCTGGCTGGCGTCATGCTCGGCCTCGGCTTGAACGGCTACACTCCTTTCCGCATCATGCCCTTCGTGGTGGTCGCCATCGTCATCGTCTACCTCCTGCACGTGCGCGACGCGCAAACCCGCAAGCAGGTTCTCACCTGGCTGGGAATGCTCGCTCTCACCGCCTGGGTCTTCTTCATCCCGTTGGCGCGTTACGCCGTGGAACATCCCGACGCGTTCGGCTTCCGCGCTCTCTCGCGGTTGAGTTCCATCGAGCAACCTCTCCCCGGCCCAGCCTGGCAGATCTTCCTCGACAACGTCTGGGTGGGCCTCAAGCAGTTCAACGTGTACGACGGTCAGATTTGGGTGCACTCCATCCCGGGCCGCCCCTCGCTGGACATCGTAGCGGGCGCGCTGTTTCTCCTCGGCGCTTTCCTGCTCCTGGCGCGCTACCTCAAGTCGCGTCACTGGGTTGACCTCGCGATACTCCTCTCCGTCCCGCTGACCCAACTCCCATCCACGCTCTCGCTCGCCTTCCCCGACGAGAATCCTTCGCTCAACCGCGCGGCAGGCGCGCTCGTTCCCGCGTTCCTCATTGTAGGAGTCGGCTTGGATGGAGCGCTATCCACTTTGGGGCGTCGTCCTGAGCGTGTCGAAGGAGCCGAAAAGAGGCGGGCCGCCATCGCCTGGGGGCTCGCGGGAGTCCTCGTCGCGTTTTCCAGTTTTCTCAATTACGACCTGGTCTTCCGTCAATACAACAAACAATACACTGACAACGCGTGGAACACGAAAGAGATGGGCGAGGTGATGAAGAATTTCGCCGGCCCCATAGACAATGTGTGGATCGTGCCGTATCCCTATTGGGTGGACACGCGTCTCGCGCCGATCTGGGCGGGCGCGCCCGGCCGCGACATCGCGGTCTTCCGCGACCACCTGGCCGACACGTTGACCGCCCAAGGCCCGAAACTGTTCATGGTGAAGATCGAAGACACGGAGACGCTGGTCGTCTTGCAGACGCTCTACCCGAACGGCCAGTTACGCCAATTCGACGCGGCAGTGGACGGACGCGACTTTTGGATCTTCACCGTGCCGTAGGCTCTGACACCCAACCCCTCTTCCAAAGCGAGAGGGGAGATAAATCATGCGCGACGAATCATCATCCTTTCCCTGGCGACCCCTGGCCGCGCTCCTGCTCGCCCTCGCCGCGCAGGCGCTGTTGGAGTCTCCGGTCTACGAGTATGCCGCGCTCTATTTATTCGCGCTCGCCCTGCTCCTCCTCTTCTGGCCCTCGCTCCATCCCGTCTGGCCGCTCCCCTCGCCTCCCCCCTATCTTCTAACTTTTAACCTCTATCCTCTCCCTCGCGTCCTCCCTCTCCTCGCCTCCCTCTCCCTCCTCGCCGCGGCGTTTTATTTTTTCGGCGGCAATCAATTCACCTGGCTGAACCTTGCGCTGTGGCTGGCGGGCCTGGCCTTCTTCCTGCGCGCGTTTTGGGTGAGGCGGAAAAACCCGTACACGGATTACACGGAAACTTCGCGCACAGATAAACACGGATTTTCTTTTTTAAAAAAAATCCGTGAAATCCGCGAAATCCGTGTACTGCCATTTATTTTCATCATCCTCCTCGCGGCCCTATTCCGTTTCTACCATCTCAGCCAACTGCCCGCAGAGCCGTTCAGCGATCACGCCGAGAAAATCCTCGATCTCTACGACATCACGCAGGGGCAGGCGCCCATCTTCTTCCCGCGCAACACGGGACGCGAGGCGATTCAGTTTTATTGGTCGCTCCTCGTCGCGGCGCTCTTCCAGACCGGACTCACCTTCCAGACCCTCAAGATCGGCACGGCCCTGCTTGGTTTCCTCACCCTGCCCTTCATCTACCTGCTCGGCACGGAGATTGCCAATCGCCGCGCCGGACTTCTCGCCATGCTCTTCGCAGGCATCGCCTACTGGCCGAATGTGATCAGCCGCATCGGACTGCGCTTCCCCCTCTACCCGCTCTTTGTCGCGCCAACTTTTTACTTCCTCCTGCGCGGCCTGCGCACGAACAACCGCAACGATTTCATCCTCTCCGGCCTCTTCCTCGGCCTCGGCTTGCATGGATACAGTCCGTTTCGCGTCGCGCCGGTATTGGTTCTTGTGACGGTGGCGTTGTGGTGGTTGTATACACGTAGACAGGTAGGCAGGTACACAGGTAAACAGGTCGCGGTGAATATGGCAATCTTGGCGAGCGCGGCGTTTATTGTGTTCTTGCCACTGGCCCGCTATGGGCTGGAGCGCCCGAATGATTTTTGGTTTCGCGCCGAGACGCGCCTCGTCGCGGAGAATCCCCTGCCGATCTTTTTCTCCAACCTCGGGAACGGACTCTTGATGTTCAACGTTGACGATGGGAACACGCTCGTTGTTTCGCTCGTGGACCGTCCCGCGCTGGACATTGTGACCGGCGGACTCTTCCTCATCGGCATCGTCCTCCTCCTGCGCCGCCGCTCCTTCCTTGACCTGTGGCTGGTCGCGGCCATCTTGACTTTGATCCTGCCCTCTGTCCTTTCCCTCGCGTACCCCGAAGAGAATCCGGCCCTCAACCGCGCCGGGGGCGCGCTCGTGCCGGTCTTCGCGGCGGTGGGGATGACTCTCGATGGTCTCCTCACCCGCCTCGAAGGAGGCTTGAATCGGGCCGGGCGGGCCGTCATCATCGCGGGCGTGACTGGTCTGCTGTTCGCCGCGTCGGCCCTCCAAAATTATGACCTCGTTTTCCGTCAGTTCGATGAGCAATACGACCGCGCGGTGTGGCGCACCTCCGAGATGGGCGAGGTCGTCCGCGAGTTTGGAAGCCCCGACGGCGTGTGGATCGTCTCGTATCCGCACTGGGTGGACACGCGTCTGCCAGCCGTGTGGGCCGGATATCCCAACCGCGACTTCGCCATCCAGGGCGAGGAACTGGCTTCTACGTTACAATTGCCCGGCCCGAAACTATTCATCTTTAAGGCCAGCCCGCTTGCCGCCGGTTTTGAGGACGCGGCCGCCAAAGAAGAATTGCGGAGGCTGTATCCGCAGGGCGAGTTAACCCTGCATGAATCGGAACCGTGGTGGCAAAGTTTTTGGGTATACTTCGTCCCCGCGCCGTGAGGAAGTACACAGGTACACACGTAAACAGGTGCACAAGTAAACACGTCAATGTAACCAAGTGACTACGAGGCTACGCGACCACACGACTATGAGACTATGAGACTTTGAGACTATAAGACTATAAGACTACCAATGACCAACGACCGTTCCTGGATTTACGATGTTCTTTTCGTAGCCGTGCTAATGCTCGCGGCTTTTTTGCGTCTCACCGGCGTGACGTGGGGCGAGGGACAGCACCAACACCCCGACGAACTGTTCATCACCGGCGTCACCGAGGGGATTCGCGCCCACGCCTGCAAGATTCCCAACACGCCCATTGACGCCTGCCCGCAAGACCAGCAACGCTGGATGAACCCGCTGGAATACCTCAGCACGGCAAAGTCCACGCTCAACCCCAACAATCGCGGCGCGGGATTTTTTGTGTACGGCAACCTGCCGATCGTTCTTGTGCGCGTGGCGTACGAAGCCGTCGGCCCGGAAATCGCCGGCCCGATGAAATACTTTGGTCGCCAGTTTGCCGCCGTGGCCGACCTCTTCGCCATCCTCATTCTCTACTTCATCGTATCGCACGTCTACAACAAAAAGACGGCCCTGCTCGCAACTCTCTTCTCCGCGCTGGCGGTCATGCAGATCCAGCAATCGCACTTCTACACCGTGGACGCGTTCACGACCCCGTTCATGGCGCTGACGTTGTTGGTGGCAGTGAAGATTGCGTATCCCGCGCAGAGTACACATGTAGACACGTACACAGGTACACAGGTAAACACGGATACACCTGACACCTCGTCGCCCGACACTCGTCACCCGTCACCCGATTCATCTTTCATCTTTCATCTTTCATCTTTTCCCCGCGACCCCCTTTTCATCAACTCCCTCCTCTTCGGCCTCTTCCTCGGCATGGCCGCGGCCTGCAAGATCAACGCCATCGTCCTCGCCGTCGCCCTCCCCGGCGCGTTGGCGATTCGGTTTTGGAATCAGTTGAAGACAGGTACACATGTAGACACGTACACACGTACACAAGTACAGACTGACACACCTGACACCTCGCACCTGACACCTGACACCTCGCACTTGATACCTGACACAACGCCTCCCGTCCCCCGTCCCCCGTCACTGATCACTGATCACTGGAAACTGATTACTGTTTACTTGCTCATCGGCGGCCTCGCCACCCTGCTTGCCTTCCGCATCTTCCAACCCTACGCCTTCGAGGGACTCCTCCCCAACCCGCAATGGTTGAAAAGCATGGGCGAGATACGCAGCCAGGCCACTGGCGCGGCCGACCTTCCCTGGAACCTGCAATGGATCCGCCGCACGCATCTCTACTCCTTCGAGAACCTCACCCTCTGGGGACTCGGCCTGCCCCTCGGCATCCTCGCCTGGGCCGGTTTCCTCCTCATGGGTTGGCGCATCCTCAAAGGCGAGCGTCGCCACCTCCTGCTTTGGGTGTGGACGGCGATCTACTTCGGCTGGCAATCGCTCCAATTCAACGCCACCATGCGCTACCAACTTCCCATCTACCCCATGTTGTGCATGATGGCCGCGTGGATTACATTCACAGGTCGAAAGTCGAAAGTCGCAGGTCAGACCTTCGACCTTCGACCTGTGACTCGCGTTCTTGGCGCCCTCGTCCTCCTCCTCACCGCCGCCTGGGCCTTCGCCTTCCTCTCCATCTACACCCATCCCGAAACGCGCATCGCCGCCTCGCGCTGGATCTACCAAAACGTCCCCGGCCCGGTAACTCTCAAATATGCGGATGGGACCTCCCAACCGCTCTCGCTTCCCTACTCGACGACGATCCTGCCCGGCCCTCCGTACATCCTCTCCTTCACGCCCGCATCCGACTCCGTTCTGAGCGGACTCCTGCTTCCCCGGGTCAACGCGGCCGCCCAACCGATCGGCGAGACCGGCGTCAATCCCTTCGGCCCGCAAACCCTCACCGTCTCTCTCTCCTCCCAACCCGACGCGCCCCTCGGTCAGGAACTCGCGCAGGCCTCCTCCAACATTGACTTTTCCTCCCTCACCGACGCGCGCGGACTCCCCATCGCCCTCACCTTCGATTACCCCATCCCCGTCACGAAGGGACAGACCTACTACCTCCGCTTCGACGCCGCCGGCGCGCTGACCCTCGCCGGCGCGACCGTGCTGAACGAGACCAGTTACGATTGGGCGCTTCCCTTCCGCGTCGGCGGCTACGATCCCTTCGGCGGAATGTACGGCGACCTGACCCTCGAGGTCTACTGGGACGACAACGTGGACAAGGTCTCGCGCTTCAACGACCTGCTCGGCCAAACCGACTACATCTTCATCCCCACCAATCACCAATACGCGCAGATCACGCGCGTCCCTGAGCGTTACCCTCTCACCATCGTCTACTACCGCGAATTGATCGGCTGCCCGAAAGACGCGGACATCATCTGGTGTTATCGCGTGGCCGAGCCGGGTATGTTCGAGGGACGGCTGGGATTCGATTTGGTCAAGACCTTCACCTCCTATCCCACGCTCTTCGGCTTCAGCGTCAACGACGGCGCGGCGGAGGAAGCCTTCACGTTCTACGATCATCCCAAAGTGTTGGTCTTCAAAAAGCGCGCCGACTACAACCCCACCCAGGTCGCGGCTGTCCTCGGTTCGGTGGATCTCTCCAACGTGGTTCACCTCACGCCGAAGGAACACAGCAGTTACAAGCCATCAAACGCCAAGAGCCTCATGCTCCCGCCGGATCGGTTGGCGAGTCAACAAGCGGGCGGGACGTGGTCGCAGTTGTTCGATTACGACTGGCTGCAAAATAAAGTCCCCGCGCTCGGCGCGATCATCTGGTATCTCTTCCTCTTCGCGCTGGGACTCTTCACCTACCCTCTCGCGCGTCGCGCTTTGCCCGGTCTCTCCGACAAAGGCTACGCTCTCTCGCGCACGCTGGGACTCGTCATCATCGCGTATGGGCCGTGGTTGATGGGGTTGCTGGGACTCGCGTACACGCGCGGGAGCATCGCGGCCGTCTGCGGTGGACTGGCGCTGGTGGGAGGCTGGCAGGCCTGGGTTCAGCGTGAGGCGTTGGCGCGCGAGTGGAAGTCAAACCGGCGCGCGTTCCTCATCGCGGAGGGAATCTTCCTCGCGCTGTTCGTCCTCGATCTGCTCATCCGCCTCGGCAACCCTGATCTGTGGCATCCATCGAAGGGCGGCGAGCGGCCGATGGACTTTTCGTATTTCAACGCGGTCATCAAGAGTACGAGTTTCCCGCCGTATGACCCGTGGTTCGCGGGCGGCTACATCAACTATTATTATTACGGCTACGTGCTGGTGGGAACGCCGGTGAAACTGCTCGGCATTGTCCCTTCGATTGCCTACAACTTTATTTTGCCGACCCTCTTCGCGCTGGTGGGGATTGGCGCGTATTCGATTGGTTCAAATCTGGTCGAAAGTCACAGGTCAAAAGTCGAGGATGGCGAATCTTCAACCTTCGACTTTCGACTTGTGACCGGCCTTTCCGCCACTTTCCTCTTCCTCATCCTCGGCAACCTCGGCACGGTGCGCGCGGTGTGGATGGCCTTTGAAAAACTCGGCTCGCCCGCCGGGACGTTGGACAACTCCACCATGTTGCAACGCGTCGGGTGGGGACTGGACGGCATCGCGAAGAGTCTCACGGGCGCGCCGCTTCCCATCGGACAAGGGGAGTGGTACTGGCTCCCCAGCCGCGTCATCCCCGCGCCCGGCGACGTGGAACCCATCACCGAGACGCCGCTTTTCACCTTCCTCTACAGCGACCTGCACGCGCATATGATCGTGTGGATGCTTGCGTTGTTCATCATCGCGTGGGGGCTGTCGTATATTGTGGCGTTGCGCCGCGCGAGAGGTAAACACGTAGACACGTACACAGGTACACAAGTAGACGCTACCGACACACCGTCACCCGTCACCCGCCACTCGTCACTGATTACTGATCACTGGTCGCTGATCACTCTCCCCCTCCTTTTCGGCGCGCTCGCGCTCGGCGCGATCTATCCCACCAACACCTGGGACGCGTTCACGTACATTCCACTGGCGGCGATTGCGGCGGCGTACGCGTTGTTTAACGCGCTGGACTTCAAGGATAATCGCCTCGGCCTGCCTCCTTTCGTTTTACGGATTACCTTCGCCGCTGCGGGCGCGCTGGCCCTCATCCTGCTCTCGCGCCTCTTCTACCAACCTTATTTCACTTGGTTCGGCTCCGGCTATGGCGAGATTGATCCGTGGAAAGGGACGCACACGCCGCTCACCTCCTATTTCACGCACTGGGGACTCTTCCTCTTCCTCATCTTCGCCTGGATGGTCTGGGAGACGCGCGAGTGGATGGCCGCCACGCCTCTCTCCTCGTTGAAAAGACTCCGGCCCTACCAATTGTTGATCGAACTCGCGCTGGCCGGATTCGTCATCGCGTTGATCTACCTCGTCTATAAAGAGGCGATCATTTCC
The DNA here is from genome assembly GCA_964625215.1 of uncultured Anaerolineaceae bacterium. Taxonomy (GTDB): domain Bacteria; phylum Chloroflexota; class Anaerolineae; order Anaerolineales; family Villigracilaceae; genus Denitrolinea. The sequence goes on from CAZVAX010000023.1 coordinate 10,860, forward strand.
ATCGTCGCGCTGCCGATGGCGTTTTGGGCCGGCATTCTGATCCTCCGCCCGGGACAGTCCGACGCGAAGCGCTGGGCATTGTTCATGGTTGGCGTCTCGCTCGCGTTGACCATCGTAGTGGAGGTCATCGTGCTGGTCGGCGACATCGGGCGCATGAACACGGTCTTCAAACTCTACCTGCAAGCGTGGACCATGCTCTCTGTCAGCGCGGCGGGAGCGCTCGGGTGGACCTTGCCCGCTGTGGCGTCGTGGCGGAACCGCTGGCGCGTCGCGTGGCAGGCGGGTCTGACTCTCCTCTTGGCGGGCGCGTTCTTCTTCACCCTCACCGCCACCCTCGACAAGATCCGCGACCGCATGAACAAGGACGCGCCGCACACTCTAGATTCGATGACGTACATGGAGACTTCTACCTTCTGGGACTCGACCGACATGGATCTCGGCCAGGATTACCGCGCCATCCGTTGGATGCAAGACAACGTGCAGGGCTCGCCCGTGATCGTGGAGGGCAACTGCCCCGAATATCGTTGGTGCACGCGCTACACCATCTACACCGGCCTGCCCGGAGTCCTCGGCTGGAACTGGCACCAGCGTCAACAGCGCGGCTTTGTCAAACCGCTCATCGTGGAAGATCGCCTGGCGGAGATCACGCATTTTTACAATACCACCGATCCCACCGCCGCGCTCGGCTTCCTGAAAAAGTACAACGTCCGCTACATCATCGTCGGGCAGGTGGAACATATCTACTACCCTGGCAAGGGCCTCAATAAGTTTGAATTCTATGACGGCCAGTATTGGACGGAAGTGTTCCGCGATGGGCAGACGGTGATTTATGAAGTTAGATAGTTGGGTAGTTATGTGGTTACGTAGTTGAGTCGATTCGCGACTCGTGACTCTAAACCAACCGCGTTCGATAACACAATTACCAACTACCAAACTACCTAACTACGAAACGATGAAACTCCTCCTCCACATCACTCAAAGAACCGCGTGGGACTCGGCTCAAGTCAGCGGCTCCTACGCCGCGCCGAGTCTCGCGACCGAAGGTTTCATCCATTGCTCCACGCCCGCGCAGGTCGTCGCGACTGCCGAGCGCTTTTACGCCAACCAGCGCGGACTAATCCTCCTCGTCATTGACCCGGCGCGCGTCCAAGCGGAGATCAAATACGAGCCCGGCGCCGACAAACCCGACGAACTCTTCCCGCATATCTACGGCCCCCTCAATCTCAACGCGGTAGAGCGCGTGGTGGAGTTCGAGCCGGATGATTCAGGCCGTTTCCATTTGCCAGAGTTGTAGACGCGTACACAGGTACACACGTACACAAGTCGAAAGTCGAAGGTCAGCGACCATGCGACTATAAGACTACGTAACTACCAAAACTAAACACTGATGACTGTATTATCCTGGTACATCCTCTCCTCCCTCCTCGGTTGGTTCGCCTTCCCGCTCGCCTTCCGACTCTTCCCCGCGCTCGCCGACCGCGGCTACACCCTCTCGCGCGCCGCCGGCATCCTCGTTTGGGGCTGGGCCTTCTGGCTACTCAATACCCTCGGCATCCTCCGCAATGACCTCGGCAGTCTGCTCTTTGCATTCGTTATTGTTATTGGTCTCTCGGCGCTTACTCTCCTGCGTACACAAGTAGACAGGTACACACGTACACAAGTACACACGTACACAGGTACACAAGACGACACCTCGCACCTGACACCTGACACCTCGTCACCCCCCACTGATCACTGGTCACTGAAAACTGATCACTTGCGTTCCTGGCTCTCCTCCAATCGCCGCCTCATCCTCGTCGCCGAACTCCTCTTCCTCGCGGCCTTCGTCTTCATGGCTTACATCCGCGCCGCCAACCCCGACGCGACCGGCACCGAAAAGCCGATGGAACTGGCCTTCATCAACGCCACCCTGCGCTCGCCTTCTTTGCCTCCCAACGACCCCTGGATGTCGGGCTACTCCATCTCGTACTACCACTTCGGCTACATCCTCACCTCCATGTTCGCCATGCTGACAGGCACAGCCGGAAGTGTCGCCTTCAATCTCATGTCGGCGCTCGTCTTCGCCCTCGCCGCGATTGGGTCGTATGGCATTCTCTACAATCTGTTGTGCGCGTACAAAGGTAAATACGTAGACACGTACACAGGTACACACGTAGATACATCCGAAACGCCGATACTCGACAACCAAGAGCCAACAGCCAATAGCCAAGAGCCAACACCCACGCAACACGCAACACGCAATACGCCGTCACCCGTCACTGATCACTGGTCACTGAACACTGGTCACTTGTTCTTGGCCCTCCTCGCCCCCCTCTTCCTCCTCCTCCTTTCCAACCTCGAAGGCCTGCTCGAAGTCATCCACGGCCTCGGCTGGTTCTGGACAACCAACAGCCAACAGCCAACAGCCAACTTCTGGACCTGGCTCAACATCAAAGACCTCATAGACCCTCCCTCCGGTTCCGCCGTCCCGCAACGTTTCTGGTGGTGGTGGCGCGCCTCCCGCGTCGTCCAAGACACCGACCTCCTCGGCGCTCCTCAAGAAGTCATTGACGAGTTCCCCTTCTTCTCATTCCTGCTCGGCGACCTCCATCCGCACGTGCTTGCCCTGCCCTTCAACATACTCGGCCTCGGCGTGGCCCTCAACCTCTTCCTCGACGGTTGGCGCGGCTTCGTCAACTTCCTCGACTACCGCCTCAAGGCCACCCCGCGCGACTTCCTCTTCGCCGCGCTCGTCCTCGGCGGCCTGGCCTTCCTCAACACCTGGGACATCCTCCCCGCCGGCCTCATCATCGTCGGCGCGTATATCCTCTCCCGCGTCCGCTCCGACGGTTGGAGTTGGCAGCGCCTCGAAGACGCGCTCCTCCTCGGCATCCCTCTCGCCGTCGCCGCGTTCCTCCTCTACCTGCCCTTCTACATTGGCTTCTCCTCGCAAGCCGGCGGCCTGCTCCCGAACATCGTCAACCCGACGCGCGGCGCGCATACCTGGGTCATGTGGGGGACTCTCATCCTCCCGCTCCTCGCCTGGCTCCTCTATTTGACGCGTACCTCTGCGACTCGTCCACGCTACCTGCCCGCTCTTGCCTGGACACTCGGCGGGCTCCTCCTTCTCTGGCTTTTCTCCATCCTCCTGGCCCTCGCGGCCCAACGCGTCGACCCGACTTTCGTCTCGCAATACATCGCCTCCCAGGGCCAGCCAGACATCATATCCCTCTTCCAAGCCGCCACCGCCCGCCGACTCGACTATATCGGCGGCACGATCACGATAGGCCTCATCACCTGGCTCTCCCTCGCGCATCTGTTGGGTACACAAGTAGACACGTACACAGGTACACACGCGCCAGCGGATACGGACGACGCCTCGTCACCTGACGCCTCGACACCCGTCCCCTCGACACTCGCCACTCGTCCCACTGATCACGGGTCACTGAACACTGATCACTTTGTCTTGCTCCTCACCCTCCTCGCCTCCCTCCTCATCCTCATCCCCGACTTCATCTACCTGCGCGACTACTTCGGCTACCGCATCAACACTGTTTTCAAGTTCTACTACCAAGCCTGGACCTTGTGGTCGCTCGCCGCGGCCTTTGGGACAGCCATCCTCCTGAAGAACGTCAAGCGGAGTCGCTGGAACATTGTTAGCCTCCTGCTCATCACCGTGACCACTCTGGCTGGTTTGATCTATCCCATCCTCGCCCTCCCAGACAGGACCGACAACTTTAAACTGGGCATTGACTTGATCCTCGCCCATGAAACGCCCATGGACGCGTCGGTCGCGCTCCAACTCATCGAAAGTCAACTCTCCAGCCTCACCCTCGACAGCGCCGCCTACCTCGAGCGCTTCTCCCCCGAGGACGCAGCCGCCGTCCGATATTTGCAATCCGCTCCGATGGGAGTCGTGGCCGAAGCGGTGGGCGGAAGTTACTCCGGCTACGCGCGCATCTCCACGCACAGCGGACTCCCCACCGTCATCGGCTGGCCCTGGCATGAATTCCAGTGGCGCGGCAGTTGGGACGCGCACGGCACGCGCGAAGCCGACATCAAATTCCTCTACGAGGTTCCCAATTGGGAAAACGCCAGGCTCATCATCGAGCGTTACCGCATCAAATACATCGTGGTCGGAGGGTTGGAGCGCGCGACCTACAACGTCAGCGAAGCCAAGTTCCAGCGCAATTTGCCGATCCTATACCAGGCCGGGACAACCGTCATCTACGGCGCGCCCTAACCTCTCTATGCTAAAATTGTCCGCATGAACTCACGTTCCCCTCGTTTTGAGAAAACCGCATATCTCATCGCCTTTCTCCTGGCTGTCGGATTGCGCTTCATCCAACTCGGCGACCCGGCCCTGACCGACTCGGAAGCAACGCTCGCCCTGCAATCCCTCCATCTCGCGCAGGGACTCAAGCCCGCCCTCGGTTCCAACGTCGCCTACGTCAACCTCACCGGCGTTCTCTTTTTCATCTTTGGCAGTTCCAACTTCCTGGCGCGCTTTTGGCCGGCCCTGGCTGGGAGCGCGCTCGTGTTTGTCCCCTGGCTGTTCCGCGAGCGACTCAAGGCGCGCCCCGCCATCATCCTGGCCTTCTTCCTCGCCATTGACCCGGCCCTCGTCTTCGTCTCGCGTACCGCTGGCAGTTCCATCCTCGCCGTAACGGGACTCCTCTTCGCGGCCGCGTTCTGGCAACGCGGCGAGTCGCGCCGCGCCGGGGTGTTCGCCGCGCTGGCCCTGCTCGGCGGCCCCTCGCTCTGGGCCGGACTCCTCGGCCTGCTCCTCACCTGGATGATCGCGCAAGGTCTCTCCGCCCGCGCCATGAACCCAGAAGAGGAACCAAGAGACACGGATACAAGTACGCAGGTAGACATACGTACACAGGAAACCGCCGACGCCACATCTCCTGACACCTCGCACTTGACACCCGACACCGCGCCCCTGACACCCGACACTCCCGACACATCAACCCCCGTCTCCGGTCCCCAGTCCCCCGTCAGTTCGCTGATCACCGCCTCCATCCTCACCCTCCTGGTCGCCTCCACCTTGCTCCTCCTCGTCCCACAAGGACTTGGCGCCTGGCTCGCCTCGATTCCCGAATACATCCACGGTTGGATAACGCCTTCCGCCACGCCGCCCGCGCGCATGTTCCTTTCGCTGGCCGTTTACCAACCCTTCGGACTCCTGCTGGCGACCATCGCCATCCTGCGCGGCTGGGCCAACGGAAGCCGCCGCGTCATCCTGCTCAGCCTGTGGGCTCTGATCGCCCTGCTCCTGGCCGTCTTCCACCTGGGCCGCGCGCCCGCCGACCTCGTTTGGTTCATCATCCCGCTTTGGAGCATGGCCGCCATCGAGTTGAACCGCCACCTAATAATCATCAACGAATACAGGCTCGAAACGATCGGCGTGATTCTCTTCACCGTCCTTTTGGTCGGTTTCGCCTGGCTGGATTTTGTCGCCCTGCCCTGGACGCCCATGCCCTCGACGCAAGGCACAATACGCCTCATCCTACTGGTCGGCTCCGCCGTCGTTTTTATTGTCAGCATCGTATTGGTGGGTTTCGGCTGGTCCGACCGCATCGCCCGCGCCGGCGCGGCTTGGGGGTTGGCCGCGCTGTTTGGCGTCTACACCCTCGGCGCGGCTTGGGGCGCCACCGGCCTCCGCACGCCGACGGGCGTGGAACTCTTCCAGATCGACGCGACCATCGCCCAAGCCGACCTGATCTCCCAAACCGCAGACGACATCTCCGAATGGGCCACGGGTCACGCGGACGATTTGCCGGTTCTCGTTTTCGGAGTGGATTCGCCCGCCCTGCTTTGGGCGCTTCGCAACCACAATCCCCAAGTGGTGACCGTCCTCGACCCGGCCTCCGCGCCCGAACTCGTGATCACGCCGCCCATGCAAAACCTCGGACTCGCCGCCTCCTATCGCGGGCAGGACTTCATCTGGCGGCAGACTCCCGTGTGGGACTCGTTTTCCACTTACAGATTGCGCTGGCTCACCCTGCGCGAACTTCCCCAGCAGCAAGAAACCATCCTGCTCTGGGGCCGCGACAACCTCTTCCTCGACGCGGGCGAATAAGAACGCGCACACCCGACACCCGACACCTGACACCTGAAACCTGACACCTGAAACCTGACACCCAAAACCATGCCCCCCAACATCATCGCCATAGACGGCCCCGCCGCCTCGGGAAAATCCACCATCGGAAAGCGTCTCGCCGAACATCTCGGCTATCTTTTTTTCGACACCGGCGTTATGTATCGCGCCGTCACGTGGGTCGCCCTGCAACGCGGCGTGAACCTGCGCGACGAGGCCGCCGTCACGCGCCTGGCGGAGGAAACGCACATGGATGTCGCGCCCGCCTCCCGGTCCGACGGACGCGCCTGCGACGTGATCGTGGAGGGACGCGATATCACCTGGGAGACGCGTCGCCCCGAGGTGGACGCGAATGTTTCGGTCGTCTCGGCCTACGCGGGAGTCCGTCGGGCGTTGAGTCGGCAACAACGCCGCATCGGACAACGCGGCCGCATCGTCATGGTCGGACGCGACATCGGCACGGTGATTCTGCCCGAGGCGAATTTAAAAATTTTCCTCGACGCCTCCGCCGAGGAACGCGCCCGCCGCCGGTATGACGAGATCGTCGCGCGCGGCGAGCAGGCCGGCTACGCGGAGATCCTCGCCACGGTGCGCGAGCGCGACCGCATCGACTCGACCCGCGCGGTGGCTCCCTTGCGCGCCGCCGACGACGCCGTCGTGATCGACTCGGATCACATGAACGCCAACGAAGTGTTCGAAAAAGTGAAGTCGCTGTGCAATGACTGAGACCTACCGCGTCCCGTTTCGCTTTCGCTTGAGCCGCCCGATTCTGCGGGCCTTGTTCCGCGGCATCTTCCACATTTTGGGCCGGGTGAAGGTGACGGGACGCGAGCATGTGCCGCTCGGCGCGCCGTATGTGGCGGCCATGAATCACGTTTCGATCTTCGACCCGCCGCTGGCCGCATCTTTCTGGCCCGAAGCGTTGGAGATCATCGGCGCCTCGGATGTGTTCGCCAGGCCCGGCCAGGCGCAAATTCTGCGCGCCTACGGCGTGATGCCGGTCCATCGCGGCGACTATGACCGCGCCCTCATGGATTGGGTTCTGCGCGTGATCCGCGCCGGCCGGCCGCTCTTGATCGCGCCCGAGGGCGGACGTTCGCACGTCACGGCCATGCGGCGCGCCAAACCGGGCATCGCCTACATCGTGGAGGAGACGCGCGTGCCAGTGGTGCCGGTGGCCCTGGTTGGGACCACCGACGATTTTTGGAAACGGGCGCGGCGCGGCGAAAAGCCCGCGCTCGAAATGCGCGTCGGCAAGCCCTTCCGCCTGCCGCCCATCGAGGCGCGCGGCGCGGCGCGGCATGAGGCCCGCCAGCGCAACGCGGACCTGGTGATGAGTCGCCTGGCTGGGTTGCTGCCCGAAGAGTATCGAGGGGAATATGCCGCTTCCGCCATCCCTCCCGCCTAAACCTGTCGCAGAAACCATTCGCCCCGAGTTGACGCGCCTGCCCGAATATACGTTGGGGCGCAGGCTGGCGCGGGTCTTGCTTTGGTTGTTGGCGCAGGCGCTGGTTTGGCTTCGCGTCAGACTCACCGTGCGTGGACTGGAAAACTTCCCCAAACGCGGGCCGGGGTTGATCGTCATCAATCACCTCGGCGACGCGGACGTGGTGATCATCCTCTCGAAATTGCGCGCCCCTAATGTGGACCCGCTCGGCGCGAGCAACCTGCACGCCGACTATCCCTTGCTTGGGTGGGTGGCCGATCTCTACGGGACAATCTGGCTGCATCGCGGCCAACCGGATCGGCGCGCCCTGGCTTGCGCGCTCGAAGCGTTGTCGCGCGGCCGTTTCGTGATCATCGCGCCGGAGGGACGCGAGAGTTTGGCTGGGGGGTTGGAAAAAGGCCTGAACGGCGCGGCCTTTCTGGCGTCCAAAGCGAACGTGCCAGTCATCCCCATCACGGTCACCAACACCGAAAACACGCGCATGAGCGCGGATTACAAACATTGGCGGCGCACCCCAGTCGTCATGACGGTTGGCCGGCCCTTCCGCTTGGAGAAGACGGGCGACCGCCACGCCGATTTGACCAACGGCACCGAACGCATCATGCGCGAACTGGCGCGCCTGCTCCCGCCGGAATATCAGGGGCAGTACCGGGAAATAGGAGAAACATCCCACCCAGCCGGACAAATTTGATATGCTCACTCTGAACACGCAACCAAAATCACGGCTATAATCGAAAAAACGACAATGGACGTAGGCTTCATCGGCACCCTGTTGGAAAATTCTCTCTACCTGCCAGCGCCCTCCCTGGTCGGGTGGGTGATTTGGTTGCTGTTCCTGGCCTTCATCGTCTACGCCGTTTACCAGTGGCGCGCCCACCAGCCGCCCATCACCCTTCGGTTTTGGGGAATTTTCGCCGGACTGTTCATCCTTACTGCTGTTGCCAACCTCTTCGCTGGAATCCGACTCTCATCCGCCTCGGCCCTGCCCATTCCGGGCCTGCCATTCGACCTGCCGCCGGCCATGATGCTGTTCTCGGACATCCCGTGGATGCTGGCCGCCGGTTCGCTCGGACCCTGGGGGGCCGCGGCCCTGGGCGCGTTTGCCGGCCTCCTGCGCGGCGCCTGGGACACGCACAGCCTGTTCAGCATGCTCGACCTGGCGTTCCTGGCCGGGTTGTTCGCGGTCAACTTGCGGCAACGGTATCGCACTTCCTTTTACAGCCTGATTCGCCAGCCGCTGGTCAGCGCGCTGTTGCTCATCCCTGTGCATCTGGTGGTCTACATTGTCGGCGCCTTCTTCAGCGTGCCGGGCCTGCCCGCCGTCCGGTTGGATTATGCCATCAGCAACGCGGGGGTGGCCGCCCTGGCGTTCAGCGGCGAGGCGCTCTTTGGCGGGCTGATCGTGCAATTGCTGGCCGCGTTCTTCCCCGCCGCGTGGGGACGCCAGCTTCCGCTCCAGCCTTCGCCCACCGAAAAAAGCATCGAGATTCGATTTCTGTACGGCACGGGCGCCTTCATTTGCATGTTGCTTCTCACCCTGCTCATCGGCGATTGGGTGGTGGCGGGCAGGGCCGCCCGCGACATGCTGGAAAAACAACTTGCCAGCGCGGCGCAAAACACCGCCCAAAGCGTGCCGTTCTTCCTCGAAACCGGCCAGAACCTGGCCTCGCAGCTCGCCACCGACCCGCGCCTGTTGAACGCCAGCGACCCCGAACTCTCCTCCATTTTGGCGCAGGCCATGCGCGCCAGCCCATACTTCGACCAGTTCGTGGTGCTGGATGTCGCCTCCACCAATCTCGTGGGAGGCTATCCCCGCGAGTCGCTCGCGAGTTTCCAGTTGTATCCCGAGGAGGAGGCCGGCCTGCCCCTGGCCGCCAGCGGGGTGTGGACTCAGTTTTACACCATCCCGCCTGCCAGCGAGGATAGCAGCGCGGCGCGCGTCTCGTTTATGGTTGGCATCGTGGACGCGAACGGGCAGGCGCGACGCGTGCTTGTGGGGCGCACGAGTTTGGCCACCAATCCGCTCACACAACCCATCATCCAGAGTTTAAAAAATTTGGAAGCCTCGCAAGGATCGGGCATGTTGATTGACGACGCGGGAAACATCCTCTACCATCCCAACCCCGGCCAGGTGATGGATGAGCGCTATTCCGGCCCGAGTCAGCCCGGCTTCCAATCGTACACGTCCTCCAACGGGACGCGCGAATATGTGTATTACCAATCCGTGGAGGGAAGGGATTGGGCTGTGGCTTTGGCGATTCCCGCCTGGCAGGCCCAGCAACTGGCGCTGAATATCGCCACGCCGCTCTCGGTGATGATCCTTATCCTGGCGATCATCGCGCTCATCTCTCTGCGCGTTGGCTTGCGCGTGGTGACGGGGTCCCTGCAAACCCTGGCCGCCGAAGCCAATCGCATTGCCCAGGGCAAACTCGATCATCCGCTGGCAGTGGAGGGCGTGGATGAGGTCGGTCAATTGCGGCGCGCTTTCGAGCAAATGCGCGCCAGCCTGCAGGCCCGCCTCGATGAGTTGAACCGTCTGTTGCTCGTCAGCCAGGGGGTGGCCTCCAGCCTCGAAATGAAGGACGCCATCCAGCCCGTCCTCGAAGCCGCGCTGGACACGGGCGCGAGCGCGGCGCGCGTCGTGCTGGCCCCATCCATTTTGCCCAAGACCTCCGTTGACGCGCCGTCGAGCTTCAGCCTCGGGCCGGCGGCGGAACGGTACGCGCACCTCGACCAGCAAATGTTGCGCCAGGCCCAGGGACAGGAGCGCATCGTCCTGCCGAATGTGACGCGCACCCGCACGCTCGATATGGACGCCAACCTGCAACACCCGGCCTCGCTCATGGCGGTGGCCCTGCGTCATGAGAATCGCTACTACGGCGTGATGTGGGCCGCCTACGATCAGCCGCGCGCCTTCTCTGACTCGGACGCTCGCTTCCTCACCACGCTCGCCGGTCAGGCCGCGCTGGCCGCCGCCAATGCGCATCTCTTCCTAAACGTGGAGGCCAGCCGCCGACAGTTGGAGGCCATCCTCAATTCCACGCCGGACCCGGTGCTGGTGATTGACCCGCAGAATCGGCTTCTGCTGGCTAATCCCGCCGCGGGCCGCGTGGTGGGCGTGGAGATGGGACGCAGCGAGGGTCCCTCGGTGGAGATGGTCATCAAGCAAAAGCCGCTGCTCGACTTGTTGCGAGCCGCGCCCAGCGAGAGACAGTCGGCGGAGATCGCGTTCCCCGGCGGGCGGACCTACCTGGCGACGGCCTCATCCGTTATGGCCGAGGGAAGACCCGTCGGCCGCGTTTGCATCCTGCGCGATGTGACGCATTTCAAAGAACTAGATACGATGAAGTCCGAGTTCGTCGCCACCGTGAGTCACGATCTGCGCTCGCCGCTTACGTTGATGCGCGGCTACGCCACCATGCTCGAAATGGTGGGCGAGATCAACGAGCAACAGCAGGGCTACGTGCGCAAGATCATCTCCGGCGTGGAGAACATGTCGCGGCTGGTGAACAACCTGCTCGACCTGGGGCGCATCGAGATCGGCGTGGGCCTGCAGCTGGAGAATGTTCCCGTTCACGATATCATCGAGCGCGTTGCGGGCGCGCTGCAATTGCAGGCCAACCAAAAGAACATCGCGCTTTCGGTGGAATCCGCCAAAGACCTGCCTGCCGCCATCGAAGCCGACCAGGCCCTGTTGCATCAAGGGGTTTATAACCTGGTGGAAAACGCCATCAAGTACACGCCCAACGGCGGGCAGGTGAAGGTGAACGTGCGGATGGCGCAAAAGGATTTGCTCTTCGAGATTCGCGACAACGGCATCGGCATTTCGCCTACGGACATGCCGCGCCTGTTCGAAAAGTTTTACCGCGGCAAACAGCGCGAGGCGCGCTCGCAACACGGTTCCGGCCTGGGACTAGCCATCGTCCGATCCATCGCGGAAAAGCATGGGGGCAAGGTGTGGGTGGAAAGCGAACTGGGCCAGGGCAGTTCGTTCTTCCTGCAAGTGCCGGTGATCCAGCCCAAGGTTTCCTCCTGATTCGTTCAATTTGGAATATAATCCCGCTTCGCCCCCGAATGCCGGAGGGCTTATATTTTGTCTATTGATTGAAAAGAGTTTAAATGACTACCGTCGCTCCTGAACATCACGATCGTTCCCAATTATTGAGACGAACAACCAAACATAAACCAGGCTGGTCTCTGGAACATTGGTTTATCGGCCGCCCGTTATCCACGGCCGATGCATCCCACGAGACAATTGGAAAAGCCATCGGCCTGGCAGTATTCGCCTCCGATGCTTTATCGTCCAACGCATATGCCACGCAGGAAATCCTCGTCATCCTGGCCGCGGCCGGGACGATGGCTTTCGGTTATGTATTTCCCATTGCCATTGCAATTGTGGCCCTCCTGGTTATCGTGACGATTTCGTATGAGCAGATCATCCATTCTTACCCGAATGGCGGCGGCGCATATATTGTCGCCAAGGATAATCTTGGCGAAACAGCGGCTTTAATGGCGGCGGCCGCGTTACTGACCGATTATATCTTGACGGTCTCAGTTTCAATCGCATCCGGGGTGGCGCAAATCGTCTCGGCCGTCCCGGATATATTTCCATATCGTGTGCCGCTGGCTGTTGCTCTCATTTTTTTTGTGATGTTGATCAATCTGCGCGGCGTGCGTGAATCTGGCGTTCTCTTTGCTCTGCCGAATTATTTCTTTATCCTGATGATGTATGTCACCCTGGGCTTTGGGATTTTTCGTTTCTTGAGCGGCGCGTTGGGTTCTGTGGTAGATCCGCCCGAACTTGAAATAGCAAAAACCGTGCAGTTGATCACGCCGTTTCTGATTCTGCATGCTTTTTCCAGCGGAACGGCCGCGTTGACAGGCATCGAAGCGATTTCCAACGGCATCACCGCATTCAAAGAACCGCGTAGCAAGAACGCGGGGATCACTTTGATTTGGATGGGTTTCATCCTCGCTACATTATTCCTCGGCATTTCATTCCTGACCAAGAGCATTGGCGCTATTCCGTCCGAGCAGGAAACGGTCATTTCTCAATTAGCGCGTACGGTCTTTAATGGCCGCGGCGTGTTTTATCTCATGCTGATCACTGGCACGACGGTTATTTTGGCGCTGGCGGCCAACACTGCGTTTGCGGGCTTTCCTCGTCTGGGCGCCTTGGCCGCTCAAGACGGTTTCCTGCCTCGTCAATTAACCTATCGAGGCAGTCGTCTGGTCTACTCGTATGGCATTTTTGCTCTTGCAATTTTGGCGTCCATATTAGTGGTTATTTTTCAAGCCAGCGTCACCCGACTGATCCCCTTGTATGCCATCGGTGTATTTCTATCATTCACCCTGGCGCAAATTGGGATGGCCCGCCGTTGGTGGCGCGCCGGACATTTAAAGCCGGGGGAGGAAATTCTAGAAAACGGCGCGGCTCTTCGGTATGAACCGGGCTGGCGCGTCAAAATGGGGATGAACGCGTTCGGCGCGTTCTGTACGGGCGTGGTCATGATCGTGTTTTCTGTGACCAAATTTCACGATGGCGCCTGGATCGTGTTGATCATCACTCCGTTACTAATGGGGTTGTTCAAGATCATCAATCGCCATTATCGCCACGTTGCGAATCGCCTCAGTCTCGATCATTATACCGAACCCGCCCCACATGTGTTCCGTCACCGCGTCATCATGCCGGTCAGCGGCGTGCATCAGGGTACGCTCGAAGCCCTGCGCTACGCGCGCATGTTGTCGCGCGATGTGACCGCCGTCCACGTTTCGATTGACCCGGCGGAGACGGAGAAGATCCAAAAGAAGTGGACCACCTGGGGCGACGGCGTTCGCCTGCTGATCCTCGATTCGCCTTATCGTCTCTTCATTGAGCCGCTCCTGCAATACCTGGACGAGATCCTGGCCCAGCGCCAGCCAAACGAGGTTATCACCATTATCGTGCCGCAATTCGTGGCCGGGTCGGCGTTTTCCATGTCGCTACACATGAACGCCGCCAACTTGCTTCGCAAGGAATTATTGAACACCCCCGGCATCGTCATTACTGATGTGCCTTACCAGGTGTCGGAAAAGAAGGAGAACGCATGAACTTCATTGTTGTTGGATGTGGGCGCGTGGGCGCAGAGCTCGCCTTGCGCCTGTTTAAAAGCGGACATCGCGTGACCGTGGTGGACTGGAGCGAAGCCTCCTTTCACCGCATGGGCGCGGAGTTTCGCGGCCGCACCGTGGCCGGCGAAGCCATGCGCGCCGACGTGCTCGAGCGCGCCGGCATCAAGGAAGCCGACGGCCTGGCCGCCGTCACCAATTCCGATACGCTCAACGCCGTTGTGTCCCACGCGGCGCGCGCCGTCTACAAAGTTCCCATCGTCATCTGCCGCAACTACGACCCGCGCCTGCGCCGCATGTTGGAAACCTTCGACCTGCAGATCGTCAGTTCCACCGCCTGGGGCGCGCAACGCACCGAGGAACTGCTCACCAGCGTCGCCTCGCGCGCCGTCTTTTCGGCGGGCAACGGCGAAGTGGAAATCTACGAACTGATCGTCCCCGATTCGTGGAACGGGCGCAGCTGGAACGAACTATGCGCGGGCAACGCCGGGACGCTTCCGGTCGCGCTCACCCGCGCCGGGCGCGCCCTCCTCCCCGCGCCCGACATGCAACTGCAAAGCGGCGACCTGCTCAACGTCAGCGCGACCTTCGACGGCATCAAATCCCTGCGCGCCCGCTTGGGGCTGGGAACGGAGGCGTAACATGTTCGTATTCATCGTAGGCGGCGGTCGTACCGGCGCGCAACTGGCATCCCTCCTCCTCTCCGAAAATTACAAGGTTCGACTGCTCGAACACCGTCCCGACATCCTGGCCCACCTGCACCAGGAACTTCCCACCGAAACCATCTACGAAGCCAACTACACCGATCCCGACGCGCTCGAAGCCGCTGGAATCCGCCAGGCGCACGCCATGGCCGCCTGCACCGTGGACGACGCCACCAACCTCAGCCTGTGCTTCATGGCGCGCGAAATGTTCAACGTGCCGCGCACCATCGCCCGCATCAACAACCCGCGCAACGCCTGGCTGTTCAACGAACACTTCCATGTGGATGTGGCCCTCAACCAGGCCAATCTGCTCGCCCACCTCATCCAGGAAGAAATGTCCCTGGGCGACATGATGACCCTGCTCAAGATCCGCCGCGGACGTTACTCGCTCGTGGAGGAAAAAGTCGAGCGCGGCGCGCAGGCCATCGGCATTCCGCTCAAAGACCTCGGCCTGCCCCAGGATTGCATCATCGCCGCCATCATTCGCGACGGGCAGGTCGCCCTGCCGCGCGGCGCCTCCACCTTCCAGGAATGGGACGAAGTGCTAGCCATCACCACCCCCGAGGGCGCCAAACAACTGGCCGAAATGCTCTCCGCCTCCAGCCACCCCCATCGGGATGAGGAAAAACGCGATTCGGTTTGACCGATTCAGAGTCGTTACGGTATAATCTCGGCTCTGTCCGCGCAAACGCGGACTTTACCCTGCCAACAGCTTCCCCCGGGGAGTTGCAATTATCAAAGCGAGGAACGTACCATGCCAAAACGAACGTACCAACCCAAGATCCGCCGCCGCGTGCGCGTGCACGGCTTCCGCAAGCGCATGTCCACCGCCGACGGACGCGCCGTACTCAAGCGCCGCCGCTTGAAGGGCCGCTACAAACTCACCGTCCGCGCCAACGAGCACGTCAAGCAGACGCGCTGGTAAACTCACGCATAATGGGTAGCGCGCTTGCAACGCAAGTTCCGCCTGACCCGGTCAACCGATTTCAAGCGGGTGCGGCGTTTTGGAAAGTCTTATGCCCACCCGCTTGTTGTGTTGATTGCCCAACCCAGCGACCAGCCAAACGTGCGAGTCGGAATCGCCGCCGGAAAGACCGTTGGCCGGGCCGTCGCTCGGAATCGCGCCAAACGACTCCTGCGCGCCGCCATGCAACGCTTCCTGCCGGACCTCGCGCCGGGTTTGGACCTGCTCCTGATCGCCCGCCCCCCGCTCATTTCCTCCACCCTCCAAGCGACCGACGCCGCCCTCGCCTCCCTCCTGCGCCGCGCCGGTTTGATCCAACCCCATCATGCAGCCTGACCTCCACCATACGCACGATTACACCCATGAACCGCGTCTGCGCGACCTGCCGCGCACCCCGCTCCACTGGCCGCGACTCGTTCTTCTCTCCCTCATCCGCCTCTACCAAATGACGCTCTCGCACGCCCTGCCCGCGAACACCTGCCGCTTCTACCCCACCTGTTCCCATTACGGATACCAGGCCATCTACAAATACGGCGCGTTGCGCGGTTTTGTGATGGCAACCTTGCGCGTCCTGCGCTGTAACCCATTCACCCCCGGGGGCTATGACCCCGTTCCCTAGGAGCAAGTCAATCAATGAAAGTCAACCGCTTCCTTTTATTCGCGGCGCTCGCCCTGCTCGCCGCCGCGCTCAGCGCTTGCGGAGGCACACCCGCCGCCGCATCCTGGCCCGGCCTGGCCGCAGATGACAAGGCCGCCTACCTCGCCAACGGCTCCGTCATCTACGCCATTCGCATCAAAGACGGCGAAGAACTCTGGAGTTTCCCCGAGAAACCCGGCGCCAAACTAATCTTCTACGCCAACCCCGTTTTCACCCCCGATGGAAACCTGCTCATCGGTTCGAGCGGCGCCGACCACACCCTCTTCATGCTCGACCCCGAAACCGGCGGCGAAATTTGGAGTTTCACCGAAGCGGACGACCAGTGGGTAGCCAGCCCGCTCATAGACATAGATGGGAACATGGCCTACGCCCCCAACGCCGACGGCTTCCTCTACGCGTTCGACCTTTCCAAAGAAGGCGTGGACAAATTGGCCTGGAAGGTGAATCTGGGCGGCAAACTCTGGTCCTCGCCCGTCGCCAACGGCGAGCGCATCTACGTGGCTTCGCTCGATCATCACCTCCACGCGGTGGACATTGCCACGCAGGAGATCGTCTGGGTGGTGGAACTGGAAGGGGCCAGCGCCGGCGCGCCCGCCCTCGCGGATGGACTCATCTTCGTCGGATCGTTTGGCGCGAACTTCAACGCCTTCCACGCCGCCGACGGCTCCCCCGCCTGGTCCGTGCCAACCAAGGGCTGGGTGTGGAGCGGACCGACCCTGGTCAATTCCACCCTTTACGTGGCCGACCTCGACGGCAACCTCTACACTCTCAATCCCACCGACGGCGAGCCGCTCGCCGATTCCATCCGCCCCAACGGACCCATCCTGGCCTCGCCCACCTTCCTCCACGACAGGTTGATCCTCGTCACCGAAAGCGGCACGATCTACGCCGTCAACGCCGAAGGAAAACTGGAAAGCCTCGGAACACTAAACGGCAAGCTCTACACCAACCCCGTCGCGGCCGGCGACTGGATTCTGGTTGCGCCGTTCAAGGGCGATT
The DNA here is from genome assembly GCA_964625215.1 of uncultured Anaerolineaceae bacterium. Lineage (GTDB taxonomy): Bacteria > Chloroflexota > Anaerolineae > Anaerolineales > Villigracilaceae > Denitrolinea. The sequence continues at coordinate 27,822 of CAZVAX010000023.1, forward strand.
TCCTGCTTGCCGCCATCCAACAGGATGGAGCGCAGGTTTGGCAGTATCCCAAAGAGGAAAAGTAAGGAAGTATTTATGACTACACCCAAAGAACGCGGCTCACAACCGGCCCAGGGCGGCGCGCCCGAACTCTCCGCCAGCATGTCCAAAGACATGCTCAAATTCCTGGGCATCCTGGTCGTCATCGGAATTGTCGTTTGGCAATGGTCCCTCTTCGTCGCCATCTTCGGCAATATCCTGCTGTGGATCTACTCGTTGCTCGAAACCGTCCCTGGCGCGTTTGGTTGGTCCATCATCCTCTTCACCGTGCTGATTCGCCTCGCCACCTGGCCGCTCAACCAGCAACAGATGAAATCCATGAAGGCCATGCAGGAAATGCAAAGCAGCAAGGAATGGAAAGCCGTCCAAAAAAAGTATGAGAAGGAACCCGAAAAGAAGAACGTGGAACTGATGAAACTGCAACAAGAACGCGGCATCAGTCCCTTCGGCGGGTGTCTGCCGCTCCTCATTCAAATGCCGATCCTCATCGCCGTCTACCAAAGCGTCAGCCGCGCCCTGGCCCTCACCCCGCTCTCCCTGCTCGACCTCACGCGCAACGTCAACGCCGCCATCCTGGACGTTTCCAAGATCATCCCCCTCGACAGCAAATTCCTGTGGTTCGACCTGGGCCTGCCCGAATACATTCTCATCGGCACCTTCCACTTCCCCCTGCTCGCCATCATCGTGGGCGTGACCACCTATATTCAAACCAAACTCACTACACCCTCCAACCCCGACCCCAACGACCAGGCCGCGTCCATGAACAGAAGCATGAGCATCACCATGCCTCTCATGCTCTTCTGGTTCGCCCTCAGTTTCCCCTCCGGCGTGGCTGTCTACATCCTCACCGGCAACATCCTGGCGGTGATCCAATATGCCCTGATGGGCAAAGCCAACTGGCGCAATCTTCTCCCCGGCGGCAACAAACCCGCCCCGCAAAAATAACCACAGGGAGGTTCCCCATGGAAGAACGACCCACCCTCGAAATTATCGCCCCCACCGTGGAAGAAGCCATCGCCCGCGGCCTGGAGCAACTCGGCCTCACCGCCGCCGACATTTCGGTGGAAGTGCTGGACGCCGGCGCCAAAGGCCTCTTCGGCATGGGCGGACGACAGGTACGCGTCCGCTTGACGGTGCACGGCCCGGGCGGCGCGCCCGCCCCCGAAACGGCCTCACCCGCTTCATCGTCGGACCTCGAACCGGCTCCCGTTGCACAGGGCGAGTCGGCCCACGACCCCGTCCTCGACGCGACCGAGTCGGTCGTCTCCAAGTTGATCCACTGCCTCGGCCTGGAGGCGCAAGTGACCGCCCGTTTCGATGAAAGCGACCGGCCCGATCGCCGCACGATCCACGCGGATGTGCGCGGCAAAGACCTGAGCATGTTGATCGGGCGTCACGCCGAAACGCTCAACGCCTTCCAATATGTGTCGAGCCTGATCGTCGGCAAGGAGACCAAGCAGTTCGTGCAGATCACCGTGGATGTGGAGGGCTTTCGCGCCCGCCGCGAAAAACAACTGCGGCAGATGGCGCGCCGCATGGCCGACCAGGCCCTCAAGATGGGCCGCCGCGTAATGCTCGAACCGATGAATTCCTCGGAACGCCGCATCGTCCACATGGAATTGCAAAACCATCCCGCGGTGATCACCGAAAGCGTCGGCGAGGAGCCGCGCCGCAAAGTGACCATCGTGCCGAAGGAATAAATTTCAGAACCCAGGTTTCTCCCCGAAACCTGGGTTCTGCGTTGTATACTATCGCGAAAATATTCTTACCGAGGAGGAAGACATGCAGGAACTCAAGGAACGTATTTTGCGGGACGGGAAAAATCTCGGCAACGGGATTCTCAAAGTGGATAGTTTTGTCAATCACCAGGTGGACCCGCGCCTGATGGACGCGTGCGGCAAGGAGTTCGCGCGCCGCTTCGCCCATGTGGGCGCGACCAAGATTCTCACCGCCGAAATTTCAGGCATCGCCCCCGCGCTGACCACCGCGATTCATCTCGGCCTGCCGGTGGTCTACGCCCGCAAGCACAAGCCCATCACCATGCCCGACCAAGTGTATCTCACGCTCGCGCCGTCGCACACGAAGGGCCGCATGGTGGAGTTGATCGTCTCGCCCGAATATCTTGCCAACAACGAGAAGGTTCTCATCATTGACGACTTCCTCGCTTCCGGCGCGACCATCCTCGGCCTCGTCCGCTTGGCGGAGGCCTCCGGCTCGAAGGTGGTGGGCATCGGCGCGTTGATCGAGAAACTCTTCGAGGGCGGACGCGCCGCGTTGGAGGCGCTGGGAGCGCCGGTGGAGTCGCTGGCGTGTATCACGAAGATGGAAGACGGGAAGATCGAGTTTAGAGAGTAGAGAGCAGTGCGTGTTGCGTATTTCATATTGCGTAACCGATGGGTTGCGTTTCTCGTTCGGTGGGTGTTCGCAAACATGAGTTTTGCGATTCCCGTCCATCGCCTGCGCGAGACGGATACGCTGATGGCGTTTCATCACCCGAAACCAGCCTATCCCTTCCACGTTTTGATCGTGCCAAAGAAGGCCGTCGCCTCGCTGGCGGACCTAGACCCGGCGGACACCGCCTTCCTCGCCGACCTGATATCCGCTGTGCAAAGTCTCGTGCAGGAATATCAACTCCCCGCGTACCGGCTCATCGTCAACGGCGGGGAGTATCAGGATGCGCCGCAGTTGCATTTTCATCTCATAGCCGACCATGTATTGAAGACCATCTAAGAATAAAAACAAATTCCTTACTTGGTGGTGGGCAATTGCTTGTGCGCTCATTCTATTTGCATCAAGTTTCCCTCTAGACGGGCGTGGAGCATTATTTCTTGGATTAATTATGGGAGCTACTGTGTGGGGAACAACCAAATTGGATGCAGAAGGACTTTTTGCGCGAGCCAAACTGGGAATCGGGTTTATGCTCTTCGTGAGTATTTTGAGCAATGCTTTTCTTTGGGCAACATGCAAATTTACGAGTTTCCCAGTTTGTAGCGCTAACAACCTGCGGGCGCAGTATTTCGCAAACTTTTGTTTTCCACAAATATTGATTGTGGTAACTTGGTTAGGTGAAAGTTGCTTATCTTTATTTTCGAAGGAATAAAAGGTGAATGTCTATGACCCAATCTCTCGCCATCCTCGACTTCGGTTCCCAATATGCCCAGATCATCGCGCGGCGTGTGCGCGAGGCGCAGGTGTATTGCGAGTTGTTCCCGTGGGACGCGCCGCGCGAGAAGATCATGTCCATCCAGCCGAAGGGATTCATCCTCTCGGGCGGGCCGAAATCGGTCTACGAGGAGGGCGCGCCGTTCATTCAGGAGTTCATCCTAAAGTCGGGGCTGCCCATCCTTGGCATTTGCTACGGGATGCAGGCGCTCACCCACGCCCTAGGCGGACAGGTGGATCCCTCGGCGCACCGCGAGTATGGGCCGGCGGAAATCCAGCCGTTGATGCCCGGCACGATGCTGGATGTGATCTCGAAAGTGTGGATGTCGCACGGCGACCGCATCACCAAGATGCCGCCGGGGTTTGTGGCCCTGGCTAAGTCGGGGAATAGTCCCATCGCGGCGATGGGCGATTTTCAGCGCAAATACTTCGCGGTGCAATTCCATCCCGAAGTGCATCACACCCCAAACGGAAGCGAACTGCTCAAACACTTCGCCATGGATATTTGCGGAGTCAAGCCTGAATGGACGCCGGCCTCGATCATCGAAGATGCGGCCAAACACATCCGCGCGCAAGTTGGAGAGGAGCGCGTGCTAGCGGCGGTCTCGGGCGGAGTCGACTCGTCGGTGGCGGCGGCGTTGGTGCATCGAGCCATCGGCGACCAGTTGGTGTGCGTGTTCGTGGATACGGGTCTCCTGCGGAAGAACGAGGGCGAAGAGGTCGCGGCGGCGTTTCGGGGAAATCTCCATGCCGAGTTGATCGCGGTGGAGGCCGCAGACGAATATTTCGCCGCGCTCCAGGGCGAGACCGACCCCGAAAAGAAACGCAGAATCGTGGGGGAAAAGTTCATCCGTATTTTCGAGGCGCAGGCCAAGCAACTTGGTCAGCCCAGGTTTTTGGTGCAAGGGACGATTTACCCGGACGTGGTTGAGTCGTCCGCGCCGGATCGGAGCAAGGCGCAGAAGATCAAGTCGCATCACAATGTGGGAGGCCTACCCGAGGATATGCAATTCGAATTGGTCGAGCCGCTGCGATACTTGTTCAAGGACGAGGTGCGGGCGGTGGGCGAAGCGCTGGGGTTGCCTGAGTCGCTGGTGTGGAGGCAGCCGTTTCCGGGTCCGGGCTTGACCGTGCGCTGTTTGGGCGAGGTGACGCGCGAGCGGGTGAGTCGCTTGCGGGCGGCGGATGCCATCCTGATCGAGGAATTGTCCAAAGCGGGATTTTTGGGGAAGAACGCGGACACGTCGCAGGCGTTCGTGGTTTTACTGCCGGTCCGCTCGGTAGGAGTGATGGGCGACCAGCGGACGTACCAGGAGGCGGCGGCCATCCGCGCGGTGACGACCGAGGATTTCATGACCGCCGACTGGGCGCGCCTGCCGCATGACCTGCTGGCGAAAGCGGCGAATCGTATTGTGAACGAAGTGGACGGAATTAATCGCGTGGTGTATGATATTACCAGTAAGCCGCCGGGAACGATTGAGTGGGAGTGAAGGGATTTTGGATTTTGGATTGACGATTTGCCCATTTGTTCATTTGGCTGAGGAGGCAACATGAATTTCAACTTCAACGACGTTTTGTCCCGCGCCTGGAAGATCACGTGGAAATATAAAGTCCTGTGGATTTTCGGAATGCTGGCAAGTTGCGGGCAGGGCGGCAACAATTCGAGCAACTTCAGGAATTCGTACGATTCGGGGACAAGCCCGATGAATTCTGAGATGGCCCGTCAATTCACCGAGGCAATCGAGAGCATGACGACTTGGCTCTCGAACAATATGTGGGCGCTGTACGCGCTGGGGGCGCTCTTTATCCTTATGATCCTCGCGCAAATATTCCTGAACACGGTCGGTGAAATCGGCCTAGTCCGCGGCGCGTATCACGCGGACGGCGGCGCGGAGACCCTGGCGTTTGGGGCGCTGTTCAGCGAAAGCCTGCGCTATTTCTGGCGGATGATCGGGTTGGGATTGCTCATCTGGCTGCCGTTTTTCATCCTGTTCTTCGGCGCGTTTTTCGCTCTTCTGTTCTCATCCCTGGGCAGCGCATACGGCGACAATTACTCGGAGTTCGGTTCCTACTTCGTTCTATTCATCATTGGATTCTGTTGCTGTCTGATTCCTCTTTTGCTCCTGCTCGGTCTGTATCATCAGGTGGCGTCGCGCGCCCTGCTGGTGGACGATTTGGGTATCCTGGCTTCCATCCAGCGCGGCTGGCGACTCTTCACCGGCAGCCTGGTCACGTTATTCGGCATCTGGTTCATGCTGTTGATCATCGGGTTGGTGGGAGGCATTGTCATTGCCTTGCCATACCTGATCGCGATCCTGCCGTTGATGTTCGATTTCATGGAGGGAACGATCCAATCATGGCAGCCCTTCATCAATGCGGGCATATTCATGTTGTGCTACTTTCCGATCTTTTGGTTCTTGAGCGGCGTCTTGCGAACCTACACGGAAACCGTCTGGACGCTGACCTATCTGGGAATCCGGCCGACACCCGAGTCGCCGATTGTTCTTCCTGTCGAGGCGAATGCGTAACTTCCACCAAAAAGAAATGGAACGCGGACACTTGCACCTGGCGCACACCTGCCCTGGCGGGCGGCGCCAGGGAGTGCAGGTGTTAACGCGGAAGGCGCGGACGAAATTCTGCGTTTATCCGCGTTCTCCGCGTCCCATCTCCTTTCCTCCTTCCTCCTTCCTCCTTCCTCTTTCCTCTTTCCTCTTTCTTCTTTCATCCTTCCTCCTTTCTCCTTCCTCCTTCGTTTCCGCCCAAACCGCCGCCTACGCGGAGATCGGCGCGCCGGACGCGACCAAGTTTCCCATCATCACCGCCGTGCTGGATGTGTACGACGCGAACGGCCAGTTCGTGAGCGGACTCAAGCCGGAAGATGTGGTCATGCTCGAGGACGGGAACCAGCGACAAGTCCAGGAATTGACCGAGTTCCCGGTGGGCGCGCAAATCGTGGTGGGAGTCAACCCCGGCCCGTCCTTCGACGTCCGCGACGGGAGCGGAGTCACGCGCTATCAAAAGTTGCAACAGGCGTTCGGCATCTGGTCGCAATCGCTCGCGCCCGAAACGGGCGACAACCTCAGCCTGGTCACCATCGCCGGGCCGGTCATCGCGCACACCGACCCGGCTTCGTGGCTGGCGAGCCTCGCCGCCTTCCAGCCGAACTTTCGCGCCACCACGCCCAACATCCAATCGCTTGCGATGAGCGTGGAGGCGGCCCTCGCGCCCACGCCGCAGGTGGGCATGAAGCGCGCCGTGCTGTTCCTCACCCCGCACATGGAGGCTCTCGGCCTCGAAGCGACGCTCGCCGAAATCGGTCAGCGCGCCGTGGCGGGACGCGTGCGCGTCTTCGTCTGGCTCGTGGATAGCGAATTGAATTTCAATCACCCCAGCGCGGCCCTCTTCCAAGCCTTCGCCGCGCAAACCGGCGGCGACTTTGCCGCCTTCGACGGCTCGAACGAATTGCCCGATCCCGAAACTTATTTCGCGCCCCTGCGCGCCGCCTACCAACTCACCTACGCCTCGGCCCTGCGTACCGCCGGCGAACATAACCTGAGCGCCGAAGTGACCATCGGCGAGACGCGCGTCGCCACCGCCGCGCAAACGCTCACGCTCAACATCCAGCCGCCCAACCCCATCCTCTCGGCCCCGCCCGAACAAGTGACGCGCCGCCCGCCCGAAGACGATCCCTACAACCGCGACAACCTGCTTCCCACCGAACAGCCTCTCACCGTTATCTTCGACTTTCCCGACGGCCACCCGCGCGCCATCACCAGCGTCGTTCTCTACGTGGACGGGCAGGCGGTCGCCAAGAACACCACGGGCGCCATTGACCAATTCAACTGGGACCTCAGCGCCTACGCCGAAAGCGGCCGTCACACCCTCAAAGTGGAAGCCACCGACAACCTCGGCCTCACCGGTTCCAGCCTCGAAATTCCTGTGGATGTGCAAGTGGTTGTGCCGACGCGCACTCCCCTGGCCTTCTTCAACGAAAACCGATACCTGATCGTGGGCGCGGTCGTGGGCGTTGCGGGAGTGATTTTGCTCGGCACCTTGCTCAGTGGACGCGTCCGCTTCCGCTCGCCGCGCGCCCGCCGCGCCGAACAAAAACGCCTAACCGACCCGGTGACCCAGCCGGTGGTCATTGCCGCGGTCGAACCGAGAACTAGCCCGATGAAGACCGCCCGCCGGACGCGGCCCGCCAAACTCCCCGACGCGCCCGCCCGCCTCACCCGCCTCGCCCCCGACGGCCAACCGGCTCCCGGGGCCCCCATCCCTCTCTCCGGGTCGGAGGCGAGGATCGGCGCCAACCCCGTTCAAGCCGACATCATCCTGGACGAACCCGCGCTCGCGCCTCTCCACGCCCGCATCCAGAAATACGAAACCGGCTACCTCATTTTCGACATGGATTCCGTGGCCGGGACCTGGGTTAATTACGAAATTGTCACCCGCGAGGGCCATCCCCTTAAACACGGCGATAGGGTACACTTGGGAAATCTGCTTTACCGTTTCGAGTTGAAGGACCCGCCTCCCACCCCCGAACCGACCGTCAGCCCCGCCGATCCATGATCCGCACCCAGCGCGCTCACCTGCACGTTGCCGCCCTCAGCCATCCCGGCATGTCGGGCAAGAACAACGAGGACCGTTTCGCCGTCCTGTCGCATGTGCTGGGTCAGGATGACCTCACCCCCTCCCTCTTCGCGGTGTTGAGCGACGGCATCGGAGGTCACCGCGCCGGCGAAGTGGCCGCCGAACTAGCCGTGAACCACATCAGTCACGCGGTATCCGAGAGCAAGGGCCGCGACCCGCTGGCGGTCCTGGAAGAGGCGATACAGGAAGCCAGCAACGCCATCGCCCATCACTCCGCCTCGAACGACGACCGTCACGGCATGGGGGCCACCTGCGCCTGCGTTTGGATCATCGGCGACAAACTCTACACCGCCTTCGTGGGCGACTCGCGCATTTACTTCCTGCGCGGCGGACGCATCCAGCAACTCACCACCGACCACACCTGGGTGCAGGAAGCGGTGGAAAAACAGATCATCAAACCCGAGGACGCGCGCAACCATCCAAACGTGCACGTCATCCGCCGCTACCTCGGTTCGGTGAAACTGCCCGAAGTGGACTTCCGCCTGAAACTGAGCGACAACGAAAACAGCATCCAATCCATCAAGAACCAGGGCATGGCCCTCCAGCCGGACGACATTCTCCTGCTCTGCTCCGACGGCCTGACCGATATGGTCTATGCCGATGAAATTCAAAAGATGATTCACGATTCCGACAGCCTGAAAACCACCGCCCAAAAACTGGTGGCCAAAGCCAACGAACGCGGCGGCCACGACAACATCACCGTAGTGCTGATCTCCATCCCCAAGCCGCGGCCGGTGGAGGAAAAAAAGAAAGGTTGGATGGATTGGTTATTAGGGGAGTAGTATCATATTCGGTAGTCGGATAGTCGAAAGAAAAACGCGACCAGTTGATGATGGCCGCGTTTTATTGTTTCCGGTAGGGCGAGATAATATCTCGCCCTACGGAATGACGCAGTCGAAATACATCACATAAGCGGTTGTCTCGCCTTCGCGCAGACCGCACCACTGCTGGCCAAACTGTCCGCCCGCCGCGAGTTCGAAGGCCTTCTCATCCGCCGTCATCGAAAGAACGAAGTCGCCCCACTCGTTGATGCCCACCGCCTGCCAGCCCTTGCCCCAGTTGACGGTGGCGTCGAGCGTGGCGATCTGCGCGCCATCCGGCCCGTAGACCGCGCCGGCGACGCTGTCCAGGCTTTGCGTGAGTTTGGCGATACTTCCCGCGGGAACAAGCGTGGAATGAATCTTCCACTCGCCGCTGAAACCGCACCCATCGGGCAGGGTCGTTTCGCGCGTGGCGCAGAACGAGACGGCGGGGTCAGCGCTGTGGAAGGTTTGGGCATCGTCAGCCAGGATGATGGCGAGCGGGCCGAGGGGAGTCTCGCCCTCGAAGGTCAGGGTGGATTCGCTGACCGTGCCAGAAACGGTGAAATTCCACGAGCCGCCGTAACCCTCCACCGAGCCGGTGACCTTATCGCCGCTTTGGGTCAGGGTGAGGATGCCGACGTTGGCGGTCCATTTGCCGGTGAAGTCAACTTTTTTGGGGCCGCAAGCCGAGAGCAGCGCGGTAAGCAAAACAACGATGAGGAATAATCTGGTTTTCATGTGTCTCCTTTGGTGAGTAGAACAAATCTCTGATTTGTTCGCAAGGCGGCGCAAGTCAGAGACTCCCTGGCGCTTGCACGCCAGGGCAAGTGCGCGTTACAGCGTGCGCTCGCGCAGGAACGGCGTTTCATCGGGATTGATTATCTCATCGAACTCGCGCGCCGCAAGATGACCGGAGAAGACGGCTTGCGTGATGATGTTCGGCGCTTCCGCGTCGCCGATCAGACGCAACGAATCGATTCGACCCTCGGCCAAAGCGGGTTGCAACTCTCGGGCCAGCGCGTCGTTCGGAGTCCGCTCGGTGACGAGGACGAGGGCGTCGGCGGGGAGGGTCGTTTGGGCGGAGGTGATGGCATGTGTGACGGTGGCCGCTTTGGGGGAGGAGGAAGCGAGGATGTGATGAGGGAGGAGAGTCACACCGAGGCCGAGGAGTCGCTTGTAGATGCGCGACTGTTCGAGGGTGAATTCAGTCCAAAATGAGATGGTGGGCGCGGGGGTGACGAGGGTCACCTGGCAACCGTTCTGCGCCAATAGCTCGGCCAGGACGCCGCCGATGTAGTAGTGATCGTCGTCGTAGAGGAGGACGCGGCCGGTGGGGAGACGGCCCGCCATGAGATCGTCGGGCGTGAAGACTTCCAGAAACCCGTTTTCTTGGAGAAAACGGGTTTCTCGTGATCGGCCAATCCCGTCGCGCCGCCAGGTGGAGCCGGTGGCAATGATGATATCGCGCGCGCCCGAGTCGAGCGCGTCCGCGGCGGACATGGGACTGCCGAGGTAGGAGAAAACGTTGGGAAGTTTTTCGATCTGCGTGAGGCGCCAATCAATGACGCGCCGCCATTCGCTGAGACCGGGGAGTTGACTCTCTCGCGCGACGCGCCCGCCAAATTCGCGGCCCGCCTCGGTGAGGATGACGCGATAGCCGCGTTGACCGAGGGCGCGCGCCGCTTCGAGTCCGGCCGGCCCGCCGCCGACGATGAGGATTTCCTTCTCTGATTTTTTTGGCGCGATGACTTCGGGATGCCAGCCGCGCCGCCACTCCTCGCCCATGGTCGGGTTTTGCGTGCAGCGGATCGGGACGAAGCGCGTGTCGCCGGTGACGCAGACGTTACAACCGATGCACTCGCGGATGTCTTCGAAGCGATTCTCTTGAATCTTTTTGGGGAGGAAGGGATCTGCAATCGAGGGCCGCGCCGCGCCGATGAAGTCCATGATGCCGCGTTGGATAACCGAGACCATTGCCTCCGGCGAGGTGTAGCGTCCGACGCCGACAACGGGTTTGGTTGTGAGGCCTTTGACGAAGGAAATATATTTTTCCTGATAACCTTGCTTCTCGAAACGTGATGTGGCCGAGTCGTTCGGCCAACCGGCGATGTTCACGTCCCACAGGTCGGGGAGTTCGGCGAGCATGGATACGATTTGGCGCGCTTCGCCGTCGTGGGTGAGGCCGTCGTCGCCGAGCAGTTCGTCCACCGCGAAACGGAGCGCGACCGCGCACGAAGCGCCGACCGCGTCCTTGGTGTCCTCGATCAATTCGCGCAAAAAGCGGACGCGGTTTTCGAGCGAGCCGCCGTATTCATCGGGACGGTCGTTGTGTTTGGAGAGCAGGTGGAAGGCGAGGGTCATGCCGTGGGCGGCGTAGCAGTAGATCACGTCGAAGCCGGCGCGTTTGGCGCGCAGAGCGGCGGCGCGATGCCACTTGCGCACCTGGCGCAGGTCGTCTTTGGTCGCGGCGCGCGTCTGACCGGGTTCGTAGCCCGACCCGCCGGTTATGCTCATCGAGCGCGGACCGAACGCGGCGTAGCGGGAATACAAGTTTGCGGCGTCGTGGCTGTTGTAGGTCAGTTCGATGCCGGCGAGCGAACCGTGTTTGTGAATCGAGTCGGCGATGAGGGCGTAGGCGGGGATGTCGGAGTCGTCCCACAGGCGGCCTTCGAAGTAGGGCGAGAGGTCGGTGGTGTGATGGACTTCGACCTCCTCGGTGCAGACCACGCCCCAGCCTCCTTCCGCTTTGACGCCGCGCATGGCGGCATGTCCGCGCGGCATACGGTGGCCGAATCCGTTGCAGTGGGGCGCTTGGTAGAAGCGGTTCGGCGCGGTGACGGGACCGATTTGAATCGGTTGGAAGAGGAGGGAGAAGGGGGAGGAGGACATGCCGCAATTTTAGTCTACGAATCCGGTTTTTTGTTTGACACGTCCTCCCGCCTGTGATATAAACCCGCAACAATTTGATAAACTGTACTCATCCAGAGAGGCTGAGGGACCGACCCTATGACGCCTCGGCAACCGGTGGTAGTCGGCTCGTCCGCTAGTTGGCTAGTCTCCTAGTCGTCTGACTAGCGGACTAGGAGACTAGTAGACCAGTAGACTAAATACGGTGCCAACTTCGGCAGACCTTGTGTCTGAGAGATGAGAGATGACTTGTGTGCTTTCATGTCGCCTCTCATTTGTTGAGAGGCGATTTTGTTGTAAGACGGCCAACCGCCAAGCACGCTAAGGCCGCGAAGAAAATCAAAAAATCTTTGCGCTCTTTCCGGGTTTCGCGATTCAAAAAACAATCTGAGTAAATCTGTGAAATCAGTGGCTAAAATAATTCAGGAGCATTATGAATAGAACCTACACCAACCGCCGCTACCTCGACGCCCTCGAAAAGAAAGTCCTCGTCTTCGACGGCGCGATGGGCACCAGCTTGCAAGTTCAAAATCTCACTGCCGAGCACTTTGGCGGCGAACAATACAACGGATGTAACGACTACCTCGTCATCTCGTACCCCGCAGCCGTGGAAAAAGTCCATCGCTCCTTCCTCGAGGTCGGCGTGGACGTCCTCGAGACCGACACCTTCCGTTCCAACCGCATCACGATGGCGGAATATGGCTTGCAGGATAGAGTAATTGAAATAAATGAAACTGCTGCGAGATTAGCGCGTCGATTGGCAGATGAGTATACAGGTACACAGGTAGACAAGTACACAGGTACACACGTAAACACGGAACACGCAACACCCGACCTTCGACCTTCGACCTTTGACTCCCATCCGAGATTTGTTGCAGGTTCGATCGGACCTTCAGGAAAATTACCGTCAACGAATGACCCCGAATTATCGAATGTAACTTTCGATGAACTCGTGGACGTGTTTCGCGAGCAGGCGGTCGGACTCATCCGCGGCGGCGGCGATCTCCTCCTCATCGAAACCTCGCAGGATATTCTCGAAGTCAAAGCCGCCATCGTCGGCATCCACAAAGCCTTCGACGAGACTCAAGTCTATTTGCCGATCCAGGCCCAGGTCACGCTCGACACGACAGGCCGCATGTTGCTCGGCACCGACATCAACGCCGCGCTCGCCATCCTCGAAGGCATGGGCATTGACGTCATCGGCCTCAACTGCTCCACGGGACCCGAGCACATGCGCGAGCCCATCCGCATCCTCGGCGAAAATTCGGCGCTCCCCGTTTCTTGCATCCCCAACGCGGGCCTGCCGCTTAATGTGGATGGTCAGGCCGTCTACCCGCTCGAGCCCGAACCGTTTGCCAACGACATGTTCGAGTTCGTGACAAAGCACAACGTCCGCGTCGTTGGCGGTTGCTGCGGGACGACTCCCGACCACCTCCGACTCCTCGTTGACCGCCTCGCCAATTACCAATTACCAATTACCAATCTCCACCCGCTTCACGCGACGCCCCAGCTGGCCTCTGCCATGTCAGCGATTGCCATGCGACAGGATCCTCCCCCCACCCTGCTCGGCGAACGCTGCAACGCGCAAGGCTCGCGCAAGTTCA
>CAZVAX010000024.1:0-40938 GCA_964625215.1 uncultured Anaerolineaceae bacterium
TCAGCCTTTGGTTTTTCAAAAAACCTTGACAGCGTCATAGTATTCGCAATGACGGAAATGTAAACTCGCCAAAGGAGACTTTCCCATGGATAGATTTTTCGCCGGGGCGGACTACCCCGGTCCCGCTTTCGAGTTCCTCGGCCCGGCGCACCTCGCCGCGCTGGCCTTTTGGGTCGCGGTCATCGTTTGGCTGTTGCGTTTCAAGAACGCCTCTGACGACACCAAAAAGAAAATCCGCTATACCATGGCGACCGTTCTGCTGATCAACGAAGTGGTGTGGCACATTTGGAACGCCGCGGTCGGATTGTGGACTCCGCAAACCCTCCTGCCGTTCCACCTGTGCAGCATCCTGGTGTGGACAGGGATTTACATGCTCTACACCAAGAATTATTTTGTGTACGAGTATTCCTATTTTCTCGGCATCGCTGGCGCCTTCCAAGCCCTGATGACTCCCGACCTCGGAATCTACGGCTTCCCCCACTTTCGCTTCTTTCAAACTTTCATCTCGCACGGACTCCTCTTCACCGCCCCGATCTACATGACCGTCGTGGAGGGATTCCGTCCGACGTGGAAGTCGCTCGCGCGGACCGCCATCGGGGTCAACATCTACATGGTTTTGATCTTCGGTCTGAATTTCGCGCTTGGAAGCAACTACCTTTTCATCAACCACAAGCCTCCCACAGCCAGCATCCTTGACATGCTCCCCGATTGGCCGGTGTACATCCTCTACATGGAGCTGATTGGGGTGGTCAACTGTCTCCTGCTCTACCTGCCCTTCGCCATCAAAGATTGGCGGACGCGCCGTCTTGCCGCGGATTAAAGACACCAGGGCGACCCTCGCGATGAGTCGCCCTGGTGATTCCAAGGAGGAATGTGCTATTCCTCCACAACTTCCACAAGGTTGTAGCCGTTATAGCGGAACGCGATGTAGCCTTTGGATGTGCGAAGCCAGACTTCGGTTCCGCCCAGTTCTAACGCCTCTATTTCGTCGCCGGTCGCCAGTTGACCGATGGCCGGGTAAACCACGCTCGGGCCGGAGCGGATGTTCAGGCTGGGGTCCGCTGTGACGCGTACGCGGAAGATGGGTCTGGCGGGTTCGGGGATGGGACCCGGACCGATATTCAGGGTGAGATACGACTCCGGGTCGAACGCCTGGGTTCCCTCGCGCACCTCGTAATGCAAGTGCGGACCGGTGCTTCGTCCGGTGTTGCCGGAGAATCCGATCTCCCAGCCTGCGACAACATCCTGTCCCTCCTGGACGTTATGCCAGTTGCGCTCGTCGAGGTGACCGTAGAGAGAAAGCAGGTTGTTATCGTGCTGGATGCGGATGTGATTGCCGTAGCCGTTTGGGTCGGCCGCGACGCGAATCACTTTGCCCGGCAGGGTGGCGTAAATCGAAGTCCGCAACGGGATGCCGAAGTCAATACCATTGTGACCGTTGGTAAGCGGATACCATTGCGGATTCTCCCCAAAATGTTGGGTGATGGGATAAGCCGTGGACTTGAGCGGGTGAAGCAACTTCAAACCAGCGGGCGGCATAATACCTCCTTGAAAACGAAACCGGGGGGATGGGATGCAATGCCATTGTAGCAAATTGGATTTCGGAAATCAATAACGAATTTTCCCAGCCGGTATAATAGCCGCCTATGTTCCGAAGAATGATCCTCCTATTGCTGGCGTTGACGCTCACAGCGTGCATACCCGCCGTCGCCAGCCCAACCGGCGCCCCTGCCGTTACGCCACAACCTACGGCGACGAACACCCCTCGTCCGCCGCGGACCCCAACCTTGATCCCGCCTCCCACCGCCACTCTGACGTACGCGCAGGCGATCCAGCCCTACACCATCGCCGGACTTCGGTCGCGCGCCTACCCGCGCGGGGAAATTTCCGTCCTGGGTGTGGCGGATCAAACCGACATCTTCACGCGTTATCTCATCAGTTACCTCTCCGACAACCTGATCATCTACGGCATGATGCAAGTTCCCGCGCAGGGGAAGCCGCCGTTTCCGGTGATTGTGATGAATCACGGCTATTTCTCGCGGACCGTCTTCGTCTCCGGCGATGGCGCCGACCGCGCCGCGGAGTACCTCAACCAGCGCGGCTACCTGACCATCGCGCCGGACTACCGCAGTTGGGGCCAATCCGACGACGGGCCGAGTCTGTACTATTCCGGTCTCGCCATTGACGTGGTAAACCTGCTTGCCTCCCTCGTCTCCATCCCCGAAGCGGACGCGTCGCGCGTCGGGCTGTGGGGTCACTCTATGGGCGGCGGTGTGACGATGAAAGCGCTGACCATCGTCGGCGACAACCCCAAATGGGACAGCGCCACCGTCCGAGCCGCCGTCCTCTACTCCACCGTCAGCGCGGACCAGTCGGATGTGCTGGCCCGCTGGGGGTTGGGATGTTTCGGCGACGTGATCGCGGGGGAGAGCCAGATCGGGTGCAATTCGTCCGACGTGGTTCCACTCGATTTACCGCGCGAAGTCCTGGACGCGTATTACAAGTCCTCCACCGATGCGGTCGTGTTGAAAGAGATCTCGCCAATCTTCCACTTGAATTTCGTGGATGTTCCCGTGCAGATTCACTACGGCGCGCGCGACGGGGAGGAATTCTCCGGCACGCCGCCGGAGTGGTCGAAGAAACTATATACCGCCCTCCTCGACGCCAAGAAACCCGTCAAACTTTTCGCCTACGAGGGCGAGAAACATTCCTTCATCGGCGACGCCTGGTTCGACTTCATGGCCGAAGTCGCGCGCTTCTTCGATGAGAATGTCAAGAATGCGCCGTAAGCGCCAGAAACCCGGTTTCTGATACTTGACGAGAATCAACCTGCTGACTACAATGCACCCATCTCGCCCCGAAAGGAGGTACGTCTTATGCAAGCCAGCATCATCTCTTCCAGCAAAATGTTCAGCGCGCCTCCCTTCGGTGTAGTTTTGTAACGACTCGTTCCGTCGTTGTCTCGCCGCAGGCGCGCCATGCCCTGCGGTTTTTCTTTTAACCGGGGGTAGATGATTTTCTCGAGGCCCTCTCTTTTCAAAGGCAATACCGAACATGACGACCAACCAACTGATCGAGTTCTATGAAGAACAGGATGACGCTCTCGCCGCTTCTGACCAAAACGGCCCGCGCACCGCCAAAAAACGACAATCCAAAAAACACGAGACGGAAATTCGCCTCTTCGTTCGCGCTAACGAAATCTCCGAAAAATTCCAATTCACCTACAAAGCCGCGCGCTTCGAGGAGGCCTGGCTGCTCGACTCTCTCAACAACCTGCGCGAACACGGCTGGATCAACGACGTGCTGCGCAAAGCCAAAGCCGGAAAGGAAGCCTCCGTCTACCTCTGCACCCCCGGCCCGGCCGCCAGCGCCTCAGAGTTTGTGGCCGCCAAGGTCTACCGTCCGCGCATGCTGCGCAACCTCAAGAACGACCAGCAATATCGCGATGGCCGCATTGACCTCGACGGCGAAGGCAAAACCGTCCATCGCGACGCCGACCTGCACGCCATCGCCAAGCGATCCGGCTACGGCGAAGAACTCCGCCACCAATCCTGGATCGCCTACGAATTCAAAGCCATGGAGACCCTCTTCGCGGCCGGCGCCGACATCCCGCGTCCCTACGCGCGCGCCGGCAACGCCATCGTCATGGACTTCGTAGGCGACTCGCTCGGGTCCGCGCCGGCCCTCTCCGAGGTCCGGCTCGAAGCGGACGAGATCCGTCTCCTCTTCGAGCGCGTCCTCCACAACATCGAAATCCTACTCGCGCACGACCTCATCCACGGCGACCTCTCGGCCTACAACATCCTCTACTGGGAAGGCCGCGTCACGCTGATAGACTTTCCGCAGATCGTCTCGCCCGCCAACAACCGCCGCGCCTTCGACATCTTCACCCGCGACGTGACGCGCGTTTGCGAGTACTTCGCCAAACAGGGCCTCGCCTGCAATCCGGCCCGCCTCGCGCGTGACCTCTGGGCGGCGCGCGGCCTCCCCGAGCGCGAGCCGCCCCACCCGCGTTTCCTCGACCCCGAAGACGAGCGCGATCGCGAAGCCTGGGAACGCGCAGCCTAAACTCCAGGACCACCCCATCGGGTGGTCCTGGTTTATCGTACGTCAGATTGGCAATCCGACGTACAGCGGAGTTGTTTTAAGAGAGGCCCTTGCGTTCCCTCTGTGTTATAGTAGGCAGGCTACTTACACACCCTGAAAGGCTACGAATGAGCGAAAACA
This sequence comes from uncultured Anaerolineaceae bacterium, assembly GCA_964625215.1. Lineage (GTDB taxonomy): Bacteria > Chloroflexota > Anaerolineae > Anaerolineales > Villigracilaceae > Denitrolinea. The sequence goes on from CAZVAX010000024.1 coordinate 4,228, forward strand.
GTACAGCATCTTTTTATCAACGACCCTCCGTCCGCCGCGAGATCATCCCTGTGGGGCAGGGGATTCCTTTTGGAATCGAGATTGTCTCCAATCCTGAGGTTGGCGTAGGCGGCGCGTACGCGGCTTGGGGCGAGAGTTACGACAACACCCGATTGCCCGACCTGATCGAAGACCGGCTCGGCGAACCCCTGGCCGCCAACGAAACCATGAACCTGGCCGAGTTGGGCTTCTTCAACCGGCATCACATCCCCGAACTTTCCGACGCGGACCATCTCAAACTGGAACTCGAAGTGGGTTCGCGCCTCCTGCGCGCGGCCGCCCAAGCCAACGGCTGGACTTCCTCCGAAGTGGACGCCGTCTTTATCGGTATGAGCGGCCCCGTGGCCGACGATTACGTGGCCCAAATTTGCGACCTGGCCGGCATTCCCGAATCGGCGATCAAAGTCAGCGTCCACAAGGCCTGCGATGGTTCCGTAGGCGGACTGCATCTGGCCCTCAACCCTCAGCTCGCCGCCGACGGCCAGCGCAACCTGGCCGAGGAACTCTACGGCAAGAAGGTGTTGATCGGCGGCATCGAGGGACTTAGCCGCTTCATCGCGCGCGCCCACGACAAGAGCGCGCTGCAACTCTTCGGCAACGGCGCGGGCGTCATCGGCGTCATCCCCGGCGAGACCTTCAAATTCCTGGTCGGTAAAAACTTCGAGGCCTTCGATGGCGAAGGCGTGCTGGCCGTTCGCATGTACTACCCGCACTCGCGTCACCTCGCCCCCGACGGTTCGCGCGTCGAAGTGACCCAGGAGGACGCCACCCACCTGCGCTTCGCCGGCTTGATGCACGAACCCGAGGATGGCGCGCCAATCTCGATGGCAGGACCGATGGGCATGGTCAAGTTGTTCGTCCGCACCGGCGTCCAGGTGGTGACCGACGTGTACGAATCCTATCGCTCGTTAATGGAAAAACTCGGCATGCCCGACAAATCCATCGCGGTGGCGATTGTTCATCACGCCAATTACAAGATCAACGCCCTCAAGCAAAAGCACCTGGCGAATTTGGGTATCCAATTCCCCATGCCCTGGTTGGTGAGCGAATTTGGCAACGTCAGCGCGGCATCCAACATGATCGCCTTCCTGCGGCACTTGCCGAGTCTCAAACCCGGCGACCATATCCTGTTCGATGGCTTCGGCGCGGGGACGTACTATGATGTGCTGGCCGTGTCCATGGGCGGAACCGCCTAATGCCTCGCGCCATTTCCAGATCATGCCTCCGGTTTCAAACCGGAGGTTTTCTTTTCTTGCATTTCCGCGCGTTTCTTTCTACAATTGGGACGGAGACAAAATCATGTTCAGCGCAAAACTCATTGACGATCAACCCATTGTCCACGCGCCGGATGGATCCGACGTGCGCGTCCTGCTTTCGCTCAAAGGCGGGAGCATGGCCCATTTCGAACTCGCGGAAGGACGCGTCTCGCGCGCGGTGGCGCGCCGTTCTGTGGAGGAGATTTGGTGCTTCGTGAATGGTTTGGGGGTGATGTGGCGAAAATTGGGCGACTACGAAGAGACGGTGCGAGTGGAGGCGGGGGTCTGCGTCACCATTCCGCTAGGGACCCACTTCCAGTTTCGTTCGCTCGGGCCGGGTCCGCTACAAGCGGTAGCGATCACCATGCCTCCCTGGCCAGGGGACAAGGAGGCCTATTTCGTGGAAGGCGTTTGGCCGCCGAAGTAACCCTTTTTTGACCTGCGCGTAGCCAGTATACTCTCGCTGTCTGGTGTCTCTATTATTTGACGTTAGGCCTCTTGCAACAGTCCGAAAACGGAGCGTAGCATTCCGAAAGTTCTGCTTTCGGAATGCCTCCTGAAGTAAAACTTCAGGATTCCAAACCCTCTTGTGCAACAGGTCAAATGGGGTGACGGTTGAACGAAAACGCTTTTAGCCTCGTGGGACGGGATGGATTGCCGCCATACAGACGCGGGACGCGGGGGAATGTTATTGCGGGCCTCAAAAATAGCGTATAATCCGCCCGCTATTTCAACCGGAGACAAAAGAATGGATCTCATCAAAAGCCTGATTGACATATTCCTGCATCTCGATACCTACCTGGCGGAGATCATCAACCAATACGGCGCGTGGACGTATGGCCTGCTGTTCATCGTCATCTTCATGGAGACCGGTTTCGTGGTGACGCCTTTCCTGCCCGGCGACTCGCTCCTGTTTGCCGCTGGGACTTTTGCGGCGCTCGGATCGCTGAACGTGTGGCTGTTGTTCTTCCTGCTGGCTTTCGCGGCCATCCTTGGTGATACGGTCAACTATTGGATCGGTCACTACCTTGGCGACCGCGCTTACAATATCAAGTGGATCAAGAAAGAGTACCTCGACAAGACTCACGCCTTCTTCGAGAAGCACGGCGGCAAAACCATTTTCTTGGCGCGCTTCGTTCCCATCGTCCGCACCTTTGCGCCGTTTGTGGCGGGCATCGGGCGCATGTCCTATGGATATTTCATCACCTACAACTTTGTGGGCGGAATTGTGTGGGTGGCGATATTTACGTTCGCTGGATACGCGTTTGGAAACGCCTGCTTCAATATTTTCGGAACGGAGTATTGCGTGCGCGATTACTTCGAGTTCGTGATCGTCGCCATCATCCTGATCTCGGTCGTGCCGATCGGGATCGAATGGTTGAAGGCGCGCCGCGAGAAAAAGGCGCAAATCAAGGAAGCCGAAGTCGCCTAATGCCTCGGCGTTATCCTTACGCCAGAAGAGACAGTCGCCTCCAATGCGGCTGTCTCTTTTCATTTCGATGGAACTCCAAACCCGCCCGCGTCGTTTTTGACTCGACTGCGCTTGACACAGTCATCTACCCGTAGCATACTCAACCCGGAAGGGAGCCTCCATGAAAACCACTCTTCGCCTTCTCCTCCTCGCCGCATTTTTGCTTTCTGCATGCGCGCCGACTATAACCGCCGCGCCCACGCCGACCTCCGCGCCGATTGACGTGAAACCCGCCCCTTCAAATGCGCCGGCGGTCATCGCCCAATCGCCCGCGGAGGGGGAGCGCCTGCCGCTTGAACCAACCATCGAGTTGACGTTCGACCGCGACATGAACCAGGCCCGAACCGAGTCCGCGTTTTCGTTCGAGGGCGCGAGCGGCGACGCGGTGACGGGAAGCGTCGCCTGGCCCGACGCGCGTACCCTGCGCTTCACCCCCGACGACAAACTGGCTCCCGCTTCCACGTACGTCGCCTCCATTTCCACCTCCGCCGCCAGCGCGGACGGGAAGTCTCCCGCCGAGGAAATCCAACTCCTCTTCAAGACCGTCGAGTCGCTCGCGGTGGGACAAGTCTTCCCCGCGGATGGCGCCGCGGACGTGGATCTCGACTCGACCATCACGGTCATCTTCAACCAGCCGGTCGTCCCGCTGGTGATCGCCGAGGAGCAGACTGCCTTGCCCCAGCCCATTGTCATCGCGCCCGATGTGGCGGGGACAGGCGAGTGGGTCAGTTCGTCGGTGTATGTTTTTCAGCCGGAAAAACTCCTGGCGAGCGGAACCCACTACGAGGTCCGGGTGGAGGCGGAACTGAAAGATTCCCTGGGGAATCCGTTGGCAGATTCCTATTCGTGGAAGTTTGTCACGCGCGCCCCCGGCATTGACGCGCTTTCGCTGGTGAACGGCGAGTCCAACCCGAAGATGGATATCGAAAACGTGTTGCTCGACCAGGCTTTCATTGTCACCTTCCTGCAACCGATGGACAAGGAAGCCACCGAGGCGGCGGTGACGTTGAAGGATCGCGAAACAGGCAAGGCGGTCCCGATCAAGTTGACCTGGAACAAAGAGTTCACGGCCTTGACGATCACTCCCGTTGGCCGGTATCGCATTTCGGGCTTCTACCAACTCGACCTGACCATCGCCGCCCTCGCGCAAGACGGCAGCCCTCTCGCGAAGGGACTGTCCTTCCGTTTTTCCACCCTGCCCATGCCGCGCATCGTCAGGGTTACGCCCGCGCCGAATTCCAGAGCGACCTACTTCGAAAGTTGGTTGAGCGTTCAATTCAGTTCGCCGATGAATTTCGATACGCTCAAAAATCGCGTGGCGGTTTCGCCGGAACCCGAGGGCGGACTGCGAATGTACTACAACGAGTACAGCCGCGAGCTGAGCGTGATGGGATTAAAGCCATCCACCGAATACATCGTCCGCATCCTGCCCGGCATGGCCGATATATACGGCAACAAGATCGCGAGCGAATATTCGTGGGACTTCATGACCGGCAAGATGTATCCCGTTGCGAATTTGATCGTGCCGCAAACGCCGATCTATCGCGCGGCGGGCGAGCAGACCTTCTTCTTTAATTACACCAATATCAAGTGGGCGGAGATTCAACTGTACGCCCTGACGGCGCAGGAATTTATGCGCTTCCAAAGAGGCCTCACCTCCGCATCCAACTTTAACCCGTCCGCCCAGCCGCTGCGCTCGTGGCAGCCGGACGCGAATGTTCCCCTCGATGAAATTCAACGCGTGGAATTCGATTTGAAAGACGCCTCCGGCAAGCCGCTGGCGCCGGGCTATTACTTCCTGGGATTGAACGCCGAGCCGTTCGACTACTCCGGTTCGTTCATGCATGGCGTGACCCTGATCGTGGCCACCGACAACCTGACCCTCAAAACCACCGACAGCGAAGCGCTCGCGTGGGTCACCGACCTGGAGACGGGCAACCCCACTGGCGGCGTGCCAGTCGTTTTCTATGATGGCGACGGTCGCGAACTTGGCCGCGCCACCTCCGATAGAAGCGGACTGGCCTATCTGAAGGGCGTCTCCAACCCGGCCTTTGCGCGCGCCGAAGACGCCTCGCGCATGGCATTCACCGCCGAGTTCTGGGGGAGCGGCGTGGCCTTGGGCCGCTTGGGCGTCTATCAAAACTATTGGAGTTCCCCCAACCAGCCCTTCGTCTACGTTTACACCGAACGCCCGATCTACCGTCCGGGTCAGGATGTGTTCATCAAGGGCATCGTCCGCCAGAACGACGATCTGCATTACAGCCTGCTTTCGCAAAAGGAAGTGTACGTCACCATCAGTTTCGAGGGCGAGACCGTCTACGAAGAAACGCTCGAACTCAACGAGATGGGCACGTTCGCCAGCGTGTTTCCCATCGGGGACGAGACCTCGCTCGGCTCGTACGATATCACCGTCAAACTGGTCAAGGGCGCCGACGAGGCGTACGGTTACCATTCCTTCCGCGTGGCGGAATATCGCAAACCCGAATTCCAGGTATTGGTCGCGTCGAATGTGATTGACGTTTTAGCGGGCGACAAATTCAACTTCGCCCTCGACGCCGCCTACTACTCCGGCGGATTCCTGGCCGGCGCGGCGGTTGACTGGTTCATCAGCGCCTCTTCCGCGACCTTCGCGCCGGTTCCAACGTATCAGAGTTATTCCTTCTCCGATTACGACTACGACAAGTATTCCGGGGCGGGCTCGTCTCCCGCCACGCTCGACACGGGCGATTCCATCCTGAACGAGACCGGTCGCCTCGAACTCGCGCAGACGGCTGAATTGGGAAAGTTCACCAGCGGCAGCATGGTGACGCTCTCCGCCAATGTGACCGATGTGTCGGGCAACCTGGTGGGAGGCAGCGCCAGGGTGCATGTGCACCCTGGCCTGGTCTACGCGGGGATTCGCACGAAGAGCTACGTTGGGATTCAGGGAGAGCCGCAGTCATTTGAGCTGGTCGTCCTCGATTGGGATTCGAATCCGGTTCCCGACCAGGCCCTCAGCGTGGACATCTTCCGCCGCGAATGGTTCAGCGTCCAGGAAAAAGACGAACAGGGAACCCTGCGTTGGGTCACGACTTTCAAAGACACGCTCGTGACCAGCCTCAAAGCCGCCACCGACAAAGACGGGCTGGCGAGCGTCACGTTCACGCCCGCAGTCGGCGGCATTTACAAAGCCGTCGCGCATGTGAAAGACAGCAAGGGCAACAGTCAGCAATCGTCGCGTTTCGTTTGGGTGGCCGGCAAGGACTACATTCCCTGGCGGCAAACCAACGACCGCAGTTTCAGCCTGGTGGCCGACAAGGATTCCTACGCGGTCGGCGACACGGCCAAGCTGCTCATCGCCCAGCCCTTCGAAGGCGAACATTACGCGTTGGTCACGTACGAGCGCGGTCACATTTACAAGCAGGATGTGATCAAACTGGAGGGCAACAGCACGATCTACGAATTGCCCATCACCAAGGATATGGCCCCGGTGGCCTACGTTTCGGTGGTGGTCATCAAAGGCGCGGACGCGACCTCCGCCCCGGATTTCAAGATGAGCGCCGTGCGCTTGAGCGTGGATCTCGAACAGCAAACGTTGGATGTCAGCATCCAGGCGAGCAAAGACCTGGCCGGCCCGCGCGACAAAGTGACGTACACTGTCACGGTCAAGGATTACGCGGGCAAACCGGCGCAGGCGGAGGTCTCGCTGGCGCTCGTGGATAAAGCCGTGCTGGCCCTCGCGCCCTCCAACTCCGCGCCCCTGCTCGACGCCTTCTATCCCGAACGCTCGTTGAGCGTAGTCACCGCGGTGGGCATCATGATGAGCGCGGACGAGTTCAACGAAAACTATCGCAAGTCCATCGCCAGCGGCGAGGGGATGGGAAGCGGCGGGGGCGGCAAAGGCGAAGGCGACCTGGGCGTGATGACCATCCGCCAGGATTTCCGCGACACGGCCTTTTACGAAGCCCAAGTACAGACCGACAAAAACGGGCAGGCGACCGTCACGGTGACGTTGCCCGAAAACCTGACCACCTGGCAAATGAAAGCGCGCGCCGTCACCGCCGACTCGCTCGTTGGCGAGGCGACGAATGAGATCGTCAGCGCCAAGCCATTGTTGGTGAACGTGCAAACGCCGCGCTTCTTCATCGTGGGCGATACGGCCCGAGTCGGCGCGACCGTGCACAACAACACGAAAGGTCCGCTCACGGTCAAGGTCCGGCTCGAAGCGGAGGGGGTGGAGATTATCTCGGCGGGCGAGCAAACCGTCGAGGTGGAAGCCGGCCGGCAGGAGTACGTCACGTGGGATGTGAAAGTGAAATATGGCGTCACGCGCGTCGACTTCACGGCAGCGGCTTCCGGCGGCGGATACGAAGACGCCAGCAAACCCGCCATCGGCACGCTGGACGGGCAGGGCATCCCCGTGTACACCTTCCATGTCACGGAAACCGTTGGGACGTCTGGCGTGTTGCGAGACGCGAACTCCGTCACTGAGGCGATCCAGGTTCCCTCCACGCTGGACTACAAGTCGCTGAACGTCAACGTTGAAATCTCTCCCTCACTGGCGGCCTCGATGGTCGGCGGCTTGACCTACCTCGAAGATTTCGAATACCTGTGCATGGAGCAGACTGTTTCCCGCTTCCTGCCGAACGTCGCGGCGGCGCGCGCCCTCGAATTGGCCGGTCAGCCCTCCTTCGAACTGCGCGCCAACCTCGATAAACAAGTGAGCGCGGCCTTGCAGCGAATCTACGCCAAGCAACTCGCCGACGGCGGCTGGAGCTGGTGGGACGATCAGGACAGCGACGCGCAAGTGACTGCTTACGTGCTGCTCGGTCTCATCGAAGCGCGCCAGGCAGGCTACATCATTGACAACAACACCTACAATCGCGCCGTGCAATTCCTGCGCGCCAATCTTCCCTCGCTGGAGGAGAACGACGCCGCGTGGCAATACAACCGCCAAGCCTTCATGACCTACGTGCTGGCGCGCGCCGAGAAATTCCCCTCCAGCACGGCGCAATTCCTCTACGACAACCGCGCCCACCTCAGCGAGTACGGCAAAGCCTACCTCGCCCAGGCCTTGTTCCTGGAAGAAGCCAAAAACTCGCGCGTCAAAACTTTGATGTCGGACCTGACCAGCGCGGCAGTCCTCTCCGCGGCGGGCGCGCATTGGGAGGAAGAGGAGACCGACTACTGGAACTGGAACACCGACCTGCGCGCCACCGCCATCGTGCTGGACGCCTTCGTCCGCATTGAACCCGATTCAGTCCTGACCGTGGACGGGGTGCGCTGGCTCATGGCGCATCGCAACCCCGAGGGTTGGGGCTCCACCCAGGAAACCGCCTGGACCCTGCTCGCCCTCACCGATTGGTTGACCGTCTCGAAGGAATTTGAATCCAACTACGCCTTCGCAGTCGGCGTGAACGGACAGTCGCTGCGGCAGGGCCAGGTGACGCCCGACAACCTGACCACGCCCGTCATCGTGCCGATCACGAATGAACAACTGAACCAACAGGTGAATTACCTCGTCATCGCGCGCGGCGCAGGGACGGGCAATATGTATTACACCGCCTACCTCAACGCTGAGTTGCCGGTTGAATCCATCGCGTCGCTGGATCGCGGCATCATTGTCTCGCGGCAGTACTTCACCCTCGACGACCCGAAGACCCCCATCACCCAGATCGAGCGCGGCGACCTGGCGCGCGTGCGCGTGACCATCGTCGCGCCGAGCGCGTTGCACTACGTAGTGGTCAACGACCCGCTCCCGGCCGGCCTCGAAGCGGTAGACTCGTCCCTGCTGACCGACGTGCAAGTCCCCGCGAGTTACACCGTCACCGACTTTGCCCGTCGCGGCTGGGGTTGGTGGTACTTCACCCATGTTGAACTGCGCGACGAAAAGGTGGTCCTCTCCGCCGATTATCTCCCCGCCGGGACGTACGTCTTCACCTACCTGGCCCGCGCCGGTACGGCAGGAACCTTCAATGTGATCCCGACGACCGCCTGGGAGTTTTACTTCCCGGATGTGTATGGGAGGGGGGAGGGGAGTGTGTTTGTAGTGAAGCCGTAGCCAACGGATGGGGAACGGATGAACGGATAGAAAAGAGGACTCCGAGACCAAAAGTCCCGGAGTCCTTGCAATAATTAGAATCAGTAGATCACGAAGGTCACGCGTAATTTGCGCTCTCTTGCGTAAATACGGCGGTAGAGACCGCCTAATACGCGCTTTCGTGAAGTACTGAGAATATACAGTGGCGGTATCAAGTGAGTGATGTGGCGCGGAATGCCATTCCGCATACTTATGATTTGGCGGGATTCCATACCGCCCCACCACAACTATCGCTTACATTCGCCCACCACTGGCTGATCTTGTACTATTTGCTCACCGTCACCACGATTACTTCGCTGGTGATATTTTCTCCATCGGCTGTCACCCCCGTCGCCCAAAACCTATGTTCTCCCACGGACAGTTGCCACCAGGCTTGGTAGGGTGACGCGTTGAAAGTGGCGAGGGGAACGCCATCCACCCAAATGGTGACTTGCGATATTCCCGCGCCTGCCACGGCTTCAACGAGAAGTTTCTGCGCGGAAGGGTCGAAGGCGGGGTCGAGGCGGTAGGCGGTGTTGGAGCGGGGGGAGATGATGGTTAACGGACTTTGTAACGGATTCACGGATACGGATTGTGAATTGGGGATGTCGGCGAGGAGGGGGAGACCTTGTGAGCGCGCCCAGGGCTGGGCAGTGATGGGCAGATCGAGGACGATTTTGGTTTGGCGGCGGTCGGCGGGAGTGGAGTCGGTTGCGAGCGCGCCGGTTAGCGCGTCAATGGTCGCTTGCTGGTGGAAGTTGTCGGGCTGGGTCGGTTCCGTCCCGGCGATGAACCATTCCTTGCGCGTGTGTTCGCAGAAGGGAGTGGGGAGCAGGCCCGAGAGCGCGCAGACTTCCACTTGAATCAACCCATCGGGGCGCGCGAACTCCGTTTTTGGTTTTCCCTCCAGCGCTTTGCGTATCGTCTCGTGCCAGATGGGCGCGGCGCCGGTCAGGCCAGTGACGTCTCTCATGGCTTTATAGTCGCTGTTGCCCACCCACACGCCGACGACGAGGTCGGGGGTGTAGCCGATCGTCCAGTTGTCGTGGAAGTTGGTGGTGGTGCCGGTCTTGACCGCGGCGGGACGGTCAATTTTGAGGGTGGAGTTATGGCCGAATCCGAGCGCGCGCGCCTCGTCGTCGGAGAGGATGTCGCTCAATAGCCAGACCACGCGCGGGTCAAGGACTTGAAGCGAGGAGGTTGGGTCAGGTTGGTAGAGGAGAGTCCCGTCGGCGTCGCGGATGTCGAGAATGGCGGGATGATCCGTCTTGAGGCCGGCGTTCGCGAGGACCGCGTAGGCGGAGGTCAACTCAAGCAGGGTCATCTGTCCCCCGCCGAGGGCGAGCGAGAGATCGTATTCGTTTGGATCGTCGAGGGTGGTGACGCCGAGTTGTTGGGCGAAGTGAATGGTTTGCGGGATGCCGACTTGTTGAAGTGTGAGAACCGCAGGGATGTTGAGCGAGGAGGCCAGCGCTTCGCGCGCAGGGACGAGGCCGTGTTCGCGGCCGTCGTAATTTTTCGGCGTGTACGACGCGCCTTCGTGCGTGGGGAAGGTCGTCGTCACGTCGAGCATGGGCGTGGCGGCTGTCCATTTTGTCGGACCGCGCGGGTCGAGGGCTTGGGCGTAGAGGAAGGGCTTGAAGGCGGAGCCGGGTTGACGCGGCGAGATCGCCATATTGACCGCGCCCGCGATGGACGCGTCGAAGTAATCCGCCGAGCCGACGAGCGCGAGGATTTCGCCTGTGTGCGGATCCAACACGACCACCGCGGCGTTGTTGACGTTTTGCTCGGGCGCCTGCTCGCGCATGGTTTGGAGTTGGCGCGTGACGGCCTCTTCCGCGATTTGCTGGATGTTCAAATCGAGCGTCGTGCGAATCACGAGGCTGGGCTGCGCTACGACGTTTATCTCGCCCGGCGACCTGAATGTCGCAATACTGAAATCGAGCGCGTCGAGTTGGGATTTGATCATCCACACGAAATGCGGCGCGCGGATGGGATAGGGCGTTTCGGTGTAGTAGAGAGTCGTTTCTTCGGCGAGCGCGCGTTCGTCGGCGGCGATGAAGCCGCCCTTTTCCATCAAGCCAAGCACAACGAATTGACGTTCGCGCGCCGCGTCGGGATTCGTGAAGGGGTTGTAGAGACTCGGCGATTGGGGCAATCCCGCGAGCAAGGCGCACTCCGGGAGAGTGAGTTCCGTCGCCGGCTTCCCGAAAAATGTTTGCGACGCGGCTTCGACTCCGTACGCCAGCCCGCCGTAGTAAGTTTGATTCAGATAGAGCGCGAGAATTTCATCTTTCGTAAGCTTGCGCGTCATCTGGTAGGCTAAAACAATCTCGCGGACTTTTCGCCGCATGGAGCGCGTCCCAAGTTCGTCCGTTAACAAGAGATTGCGCGCCGCCTGTTGCGTGATGGTGCTTCCGCCTGCCAGCGTCTCGCCGCCCTGAATATTGATCCACAACGCGCGGGCGATTCCCTCCAAGTCCACGCCGGGGTTGGCGTAAAAGTTTTTGTCCTCCACCGCGATGGTCGCGTCCTTCATGCACTGCGGAATAGACTCGAACGCGAGCGTCGCGTGACGTCCGCCTTCGGAGGGGAGAATCTCGTAGAGCAATTGTCCGTTTCGGTCGGCGATGCGGACGGAAGGTTGGATGAGATGCGCGGAGAGCGAGTCCACGCGCGGGAGGTCGTGGAAGAAATAGAGCCAAAGCGCTCCCATCAAGATCAAAGCGAGGGCAGGGAATATCCAGCGTTTTTTCATGTTTCACTTCGATGAAATTCTAGCATGTATAATGTCGCGATGAAATTAAAAACGTTCACCGTCTTGTTTGCGTTCCTTATCATTCTCATCGTCATTCTCGCCGACCGCGACCAACTCGGTTTTGCGCGCGCCCTGAACGAAATTCCCCTCGGCGACAAGGCGGGACATTTCATCCTCTACGGAATCCTCTCCTTCCTCCTCCACCTGACCTGCCTCCGCTCGCTTCCCACGCGTGACCCGCGCCGGGTTGCCCTAAGCCTATCCCTTCTCCTCGCCCTCGCCATCGGACTTGAGGAGTGGTCGCAGAATTTCTACCCCGCGCGCACAGCCGATTGGGTGGACTTGCTGTTCAGTTACTTGGGGGTCGCGGCGGGCGCGTGGAGCGCGTTGAAAACCAAAAGCCCCTAAAGGTTTCTGAAACCTTTAGGGGCTTTTGGCGACGTTTACGGCGTCAGGATCAAATGACCCTCCGCGTCAGCGATGACCGACTCTTGCTCCCACCACATCGGGTAATACTGAACCGTCGCCCAGAGCGGGGCCATGTCAATGTAGTGGGGGTGGTACGCGTGACCCGACTGCCCAGTGGTGTGGATGGCGAGCGAATTATTCAAGTTGCTCAAGTCCACAATCTCGCGCTCGGAGGGAAGCCAGTCCACTTCGAAGGATTCGCCCAGCGCCCAGCCGGTGGCGTTGACGATGCTCTTGCCTCCGCCGGTTTCGAACGGGCCGCGATTGAACAGATCTTCGATCAGGGAGATGCCCGACTCGCCGAGCGTCTCGTTGCGGAAGGTGGCGGCATGGAGTTTGCCCCACGTGGGCCACTTGGCGGTATCGTCGCCATATTCCTTTTGCAGTTGGGTCACGGCCTCGTCGAAGGCGCGGGCAAGGATATCGTCGCGTGTTTCCACTTTGTCTTTGGTGGCCCGATCGTCCCACCAGGGACTGTCGGGTTGCTGAACGAGATTTCGGACCGCCTCGTACCAGCGTCCGCCGCCCTCCGGCCAGTAGTCTTGTGGTAGGTCGTCTTTGAAGGTGTCCAAGGCAAAATTCCACCAGAACCATTCGAAGACCGCCGCGGATTGCGAGTCGGCGTCGTCGCGGTAATCCCACGAGGCAAGGAACTGATCGCGCAGCGCGGCCCGTTCGGGGTCCAGCCTGACCGAGAGTAGGAGTGGGACGAGAACCTCCGCATTCAGGTTGGTCGAGTCGCCGTGCATCGTCTGGAAGTAGGCGATGTCAATTTTGCCGGGCGCGTTCTCGATCATGTCCACGATACGCGCCGCGCGCTGACCGTAGTCCCAGTCGGTGGCGATCAGGTAGGGATAGTCGCGCGGGTTGGCCTGGTTGTTGGCGGTGACGATATATCCGCTTTCCGGGTTGAACGAGTAAGGCATTTCCTCGAAAGGAATGAAGCCGTCCCATCCGTATTCGTCCGTCCAGCCTGGGACAGGCAGTGTGCCATCGCCCTTCTTGCGGATCGGAACGAAGCCAGTGGACTGGTAGCCGATGTTGCCGTCCACGTCCGCATAGAGGACATTCTGTCCCGGCACCGACCAGCCGCGCGCCGCCTCGCGAAAGTCATCCCAGTTCTGCGCCTGGTCGAATTTCCAGATGGTCTCGAACGGCGAGCCGGGAGTGAGGGCCGTCCACGCCAGGGAGATGACGTAATGCTCGGGCAGGGCCACGCCCGCGCGGTCTTTGAAAGGAAGCGCCAGCGGGTCTTCGGAATCCACTTTGTCTTTGAGCGAACCGTACGTGTCCGAAATCACCGGCCCGTGCCGCGTCAGTCGGACCGTCAACTCCACCGGTTCGCCGCCTCCCACTTGGATGGTCTCCTTGCGCGTCTCGAAGTCCACCCATTGACCGTTCACCTCGTATTGATTCGGGTTGTCGGGATTCACTCTCTCGATGTACAAGTCCTGCACATCCGGGCCGAGGTTGGTGAAGCCCCAGGCGATGCGATCATTGTGTCCTGCCACCACGCCCGGCACACCGGGGAAGGTGAAGCCGGTCACATCGAACGGACAGTCCGCCGATTTGGGCTGGCAATGCAACGCGTTCTGAAACCAGATCGAGGGAATGCGAATGCCGAGGTGCATGTCGTTCGCGAACAGGGGCTTGCCGGTGGTCGTCAGTTTGCCGGAGACGGCCCAACTGTTCGAGCCAATGTCCGGCCCGCGCTCGCCCAGAACCGCGTCGAGCAAAGCGAAATTCCTGAGAACCGAATCAAACTCGACTTCCGTCAACTCACCGCTCACGAAATACTGATTACTGATCACTGATGACTGGTCACTGATCACTGACGACTGATCACTGATCACTGATGACTGATCACTGATCACTGACGACTGATCACTGATCACTGACGCCCCTCCCCCCATCACCGGCACAATCACCGGATGATCCCCAGGATACGGCGGATAAAGATCGTTCACCTGTTCGGGCGCGAGAGTCTTGAGCATGATGGCGCGCTCGATCTCCACATCCAACGTGCCGCCCAAATCCCAGGCCATGCCCTTGCCCCACGTCAGCGTATTGACTCCCGTCCACGGCTCGATCTTGTAATCGGGCGTGAGAATCGGCAGGCCGAGAATGGCGTATTCCAAACTCAGTTCTTCCGGCGTGCGATCCTTGATATACGCGTTCACACCAGCGGAGTACGCGTCCAACAGGGCGCGCGCTGCCGGGTCGAGCGCTTCATATTCCTGCTCGGCCACTTGCCGCCAACCCAGCGTCCGCAGAAACGAATCCGTCGCCACCTGCCCCGCGCCGAACATCTCCGAGAGCCGCCCCGAACCGACATGCCTCCAAAAATCCATCTGCCAGAATCGTTCCTGCGCGTGAACGTATCCCTGCGCGAAGAACAAATCGTGTTGCGTGGACGCGTAAATGTGCGGCACGCCCATCTTGTCGCGGTAGATGTCCACCGGGCCGTCGAGTCCCTCTACCGTGATCGTCCCGTCAATTTGCGGGAACGATTTCGGCGCGACCTCGTTTGGCAAATACGACTTGAAGTAATACGCCCCGCCCGCTCCCAATACCAGCGCCAAAATCACAACGCCGATCAAAATTCGGCTAACGATCTTCCATGCTGTCTTCATGGCTCCTCCAGAAAAATAATTTTCCGCCGCTGTTCCTCGCCGGCCAGCGGATGTTGAACGCGGGCGAGTATAATCCCAAACCATGAAGTCAACCAAACCAACTGACTGGCCTTCGCTCCTGCTTCTTGTCGCCATCCTTTTCGGCGCGCTCGTCCGCTTCATGCCGGCGCTCGTCACGCGCTTTCCCATCAACGACGGCGGGATGTTCCTCGACATGACCCGCGACCTGCAAGCCAACCATTACCTCCTCCCCGCGACGACCACCTACAACGGACTCGATCTCCCATACGCGTACCCGCCCCTCGGCTTTTATCTCGCCTCGCTTCTTTCGGACCTCACGCGGGCTCCCCTTCTCGATCTTTTCACCTGGCTTCCGGCGCTTCTGGCCTCCCTCTCCATCCCCGCCTTTTACCTCTTCGCCCTCGCCCTCCTCGCCAACGACAAACTGCGCGCCTCCCTTGCCACGATCTTCTTCGCGCTCACTCCCGGCGGATACGGCTGGCACATCATGGGCGGAGGGATTACGCGCTCCCTCGGTTTGATCTTCCTCCTGCTCGGCGTGAGGCAGATCGTCATTTTGTTTCGCGATAAATCCCATAATCGGGAGATTTTGGAGTCCGACTCCTCGGCGCGGAGTCCAAAGTCTCTTGACTTTTCCCTCTCCATCCTCTTCTGCTCGTTCGCGGTTCTCAGCCACCCGGAGATTGCAGTTCAAACTGCCGGACTCTGCGCGCTGGCATGGCTGTTTTACGGACGAACAAAACGCGGCGTCATTTACGCGGCCATCGTCGCGACGGGAGTCCTACTTCTCACCGCGCCGTGGTGGGCGACTGTCCTCGCGCAGCACGGACCGACTCCCTTTCTCTCCGCCAGCCAGACTGGACTGCACTCCTCCACTTCGTGGTTGCTGTTTTTCACCGAGGGATACTCCCCGATCGGCGTCTTCCCCTTCCTCTCCCTTCTTCGTTTGATCGGAACCGGATACGCGCTGTTCACGCGAAAGTGGTGGATGTTGGCGGCGCTGGTTCTGCCGTACGGGGTTGACCCACGTTCCGCTCCATCCGTTTCGTTTTTGATCTTCAACTTGCTCTCCGCGTTGGCCTTGCTCGACGCGCTTCCACTCCTGGTTGCAAAAGCGCGAAGAGCGGCGAGCGTGAAACCCCTGCTGGACTCGCGTGTCGGGGTTGTGGCGCTTTTCGTTTTGATCTTCCTCCAGTTCGTGGATTGCGGCTTGAACAACTACCGTTTCATCAACACCACCCTCACGCCCGACGACCGCGCCGCGATGGAATGGATTCGCGTCAACCTTCCGCCCGGCGGGGATTTTTATTTGGTCACAGCCCGGCCCTTCTCCATGAGCGACCCGGCCCAGGAATGGTTTCCCACTCTCGCCGGCCAGCGCAGCCAGACCACCCTGCAGGGCCTGGAATGGACTCTGGGCGGCGGCTTCTTGTCGCGCCTGGATGATCTCGCCCTGCTCCAATCATGCGCCGACTTGACCTGCGTCGAATCGTGGGCGACGCGCGTGGGGTTGGACTATGAATACCTGTGGGTCACGGTCGCGCCGGAGACACAAACGAGCGCGCTGGTTGGAGAATTGCTCGCAGAAGACAATTACGAGGTTGTGTACGAGTCGGAATCCATTTTCGTTTTTCACAGAGTCGCAAAGTAGAACTTTGCGACTCCAACCTCGCATAATAGAAAACGAGCGCGAGACATTGCGTCCGCGCTCGTTTCGCAATTCATCCTTCCGAATCAGAGTTTATCTCACGATCCCCAAGAATCTCTGATACCAATACCAGATCACATCCTGCGCGGGTTTTCCGTGCGTGGAAGCGGACTTGTCCTGCAGGAGGGTGGGCGGATAGTAGCCGCGCGCGACCACGCCGCTGACCCACGGACGCGTATTCACCGCCGCGAATAACGCTTCGTAGATGTCGGCTTGGAGTTGCAGGTTCACGCCGATCTCCGGCAAGTCCGCGTTGGGCTGGCTGAGGGCCGTCCATGTGAGGCAGGAGGCGGTGTTGGTTGGCAGGCAGGCGCGCGTCGCGCCGGTAGCGGAGGGGTAGGCAAACGCCAGATAGACGGGTTTGCCCACCATTGATTGCAACGGACCCACTCCATTGTCCAGAAGCGAAGCGGCGGCTTGGGCCAGTTCCTCTTTGGCAGGATTGGGATTCTCGCTCAACGAACCGGAGATCATCAAATAGATGCCGTCGGTGGCGTTGAGGAAGGCGGGCGTCTGCAAATTGGGAGCCGTGTACGGCATCGCCCAAAGGACTTGACCGCGGAAATGGGCGCGCACTTCGTTGATGACGATCTGCCAGCGCGCCTCCGCGTCCGCCGGGACGTTCGAGGCGGTTCCGTCGGGCAACGCGCCATTCGGCAGGGCCGGCCCGACCCAGTCTCCGCCGAGGATGAGGGCTTGCGCGCCGCTGCGCGTCGCCATATCCGCATAGTTGACGGCGAAGGCGCGGTAATACTCGAACCACAGTTGCCACCAGTTCGCGTCGCGCGGGGCTGAAAGCCACCAGGCCGCGCTCGGCGAGGCGACTCCCGTCGCGTTGGGGAAGCGCGGTTGGGGGAAGAGGGCCGCGTTCATGGCGCGGGCGCGCGCCTGCGTGACCATAATCTCCGTGTCGGTGTTGAGCGCGTCCGGGCCGGGGACAACGCCGAAGACGAGCGGATTGGCGGAGGCGAAGGTCCAACTTGGGGCGAGGATGATCCAGTTCGCGCCGAGTTGTTGGATGTTTTGCATGGCTCCGTCGGTGAACGAGAGCCAGTCCGGTTGGAAGTAGGGTTGGAATTCGACGCCGGTCATGAACGCGCCGGTACGCGGAATTACGTTGGCGCCTACCAAGGTGGCGGGACCGGTTCCCATCCAGGCCCAGCGCGAAACTTTGTCGCGCAGTTCCTGGTTGGTGAGGGCCGATTCGGCGCGTCGTCCGGCGGCCGAAGCGCCCATGCTCTCCGCGTCGTCGCTGACGCCGCATTGCGCGTTGCGACAGTAACGATAGTAGAGCGTGTTCAGGTTAAGCGGCCCGAAGAGTTTGAAACGCCAGGTGTTTTCGCGGACGAACCACATGGGCAACGGCTCGGTCCACCCATAGGGGTTGAACTGGATATAAACGACCTCGCCCGCCGGGGTGTCGGCTGGAACCGTGACCTCGAAGGTGATCGGCGCGGACTGGCCCGCCAGCCACGTTTCGACCGTTTCCTCGATCACGATTCCACCTGGCGGAATGATGATCTGTCTTACAACGAATTCGCCGGTGGTTTTGTGCTCGGCGTTCCACAGCCCGTCGCCGAGGGTGTATTTGTAACGCAGGTCGGCGCCGGCCGGCAGGTTGAGGGTGTACGTGTACGTTAACGAGCCGGCAGGATTCATGCTGGGCATGCGCGTGGCGATGGCGTTCAGGCCGCCGCGCAGGTCGGCGAAGGTGTTGCCCAATTGGAGCAGGTTTCCCGCGATACGGACCGGCGCGCCTTCAGGCGTGTTATCCGGCACAGTGACCTTCCACGTGACCGGCACGAGCGGCGCGGCTTTGATGTTCACGTCCACGGGGGTGGTCAGCCCGGCCGCGACGGTGGCGCCCTGCTGGAAGGGAGCGTAGGATGCGTCCAGCGCGTAGGCGACCACGTTGTGTGTGCCGACCGGAAGACCCTGCAGGTTGAAGCGGCCAGCCGAGTCGGTGATGGATTGGATGCCGCCTGCCGTCACGAGCAGGTTTGCCACCGGCACGCCGGTTTCGATGTTGACGGCAGTACCCTGGATGGCTCCCATCGAGGCGCTAAACGGACGATCGGGCCAGGCCGCGACGGTGTCGGTCACTTCGCTCGGGCCGGCGGCGTGGAACAGGCGATAGCGCAAGGGTTGGTTGAAGGCGTTGTACTCGGGCAAGCCTGGCCCGCCGGCGCGCGCGTATTTGTATTTGAGAACAGAGTTGACCGGCACCCCGATGGTGACGGAATAGGTGAGCGGGTCGCGGGCTTGCATGAGGTGATCGGTGTAATTGAAGGCCAGGCCGGTGACCTCATCCAACACGCGCAGAACCAGGAACTCTCCCGGCAGGAGCGTGGTGGGCAGGCTCACGCGAAACGTCACCTGACTTTGGGGGAGGGGGGTGGCGGTTGGGCCGGCCGGCGTGGGAGGCGCGGCGGTTTTATCCGAAGAAGGCCACTCGAAGAGGGTGACAGCGCAGGCGGGGCCGGTCAGTAACAGGAGGCACAAAGCCAGCGTGATGATATTTCTTGAAATGGCAGGGGCGTTTTTCATTTATCCTCCTAGCAAAGGTAAATGGGGAGGCGGGCGAAATTCCGATTGGGAGCGACTCAGAAAGTGTCTGAAAAGCCGCTTGGCAAGCGTATTCTGCGCTCTACAGCGCAGATGTGGCGTTAGAGAACTCCGCTTACGCGTCAGTTCTCAGGTTGTCGGCTCCGGAGCGACGTTTTTGGATCTGGATCGTTTCCCGCGATAAACGATGGCGCTCAAGCCGATACTGATAAAGTAAAGCGCGGTCATGGGAGCCATCACCAGGGCCATGCTTCCCATGTCGGTGGTGGGGGTGATGAGCGCGGCGATGACTCCGATGAGGATAATCGCCAATCGCCATTGCGAGATCAGTCCTTTCGGCGTGAGGATCCCGATGGAGGTCAGGATGGTGGTGACGAGCGGGAACTCGAAGAAGAGTCCGATCCAGAGCAGGAGGCGCGTGATGAGCGAGTAGTAACGGTCCGCCGTGGGATTGGATTGGAAATCGCCGATGTTTTGCAAAAGTGGAATCGCCACCGGAAGCATATAGTAATAGGTGAACGCGACTCCCGCCACGAAAAGAACGGCTGTGAGGGGAATGCCCACAAGCGAAATCCAGCGCTCGCGCGGAGTCAGGCCGGGGGCGGCGAACAGCCAGAATTCAAAGGCGATGTATGGGAGGGCGAGAGCCAATCCCGCTGTGAAGGCGATTTTCATATAGACGCCGATGGCCTCGGTCAGGTCAATCACCTGGAGGTTTTGCGGTCCGCCGATGGGGACGGCCAGGAACGCGGTGATGGGATTGATAAAGTACCACGCGACGCCGGCCGAAATAAAAAGCATCACCACCGAGCGCAACAGGTGTTTTCGGAATTGCTCGATGTTCTCGATCATTTCCGCGCGGTAATCTTTGTCGTTCGTCAGGGAGGAGAAGATTTCGCCGTAGGTGTGCGAGGCGGGTTCGCTCTGCATAAAGTCGCGCACGCGGCGAAAAACGCGGATCGGCAGCGTGATGATCCGCCACAAGGCGCGAAACGGCGCGGTGACGATTCGCCAGAGGGCGCGAAAAAAATTACGCATCGGCTTTCTTTCCCCGCTTTGTTTTGGGACTGCCCGACTTCTTGACCGGCGGGCGCGATTTCCCCGACTTAACGCTTTTGCCAGGCTTGTTCGATTTGCTGGATGGTTTTCGGGCGACGGTTTTACGCTTCTTTTCCTGGACGGGCGCGGCGGAGGGTCGGGCCGGCGCGTAGGCCAGACTGCGCGGGGGGGCGATCACGTTCGTTTCGGGCGCGCCCGCTTCGGGCGGATTCTGACCGAGGTCGGGGGAGGAGGGTCGCGCGGCGCGATATTGTTCCGGCGCGTTGCGGATGGCGTCCATGTCTTCGAACTTCGGCAGGAGCGGGGGAAGGTTCATGCCTTTTTGCATTTCCTCCAGGTTCGCCTCGCGCATCAACTGGGTGGGCAGGTTGCGAACGGTTTTGGTGGTCTCGCGCATGACCTTCCACGTGTCGGAGCGGACGAGGTTATTCAACCAAGCGCCGATGGTTTTTCCGGCTTTCGCCATATCTTTGGGTCCCAGCAGGATCAATGCCAACGCTACGATCACCATTAATTCCATCGGGCCGATGCCAAGAATTTCCATTAGGGCTTGATCTCCAGGGTTTGGACGCGTTGATGGATCTCGTCTTGGCGCTCGGCCAGGCTGCCCAACACGCCGTTGATGAAACGCGGCGCGCTGTCGGAGCCGAATTGTTTGGCGAGTTCCACGGCTTCGTTGATGGCGACCTTGACCGGGGTGCCGCCGAAGACGGCGAACTCCCAAAAGGCCATGCGCAAGATGTTGCGGTCAATGGCCGCGATCTGGTCGAGCGGCCATTCGGGCGCGTATTTCGAGATCAGGGTGTCGAGTTCGTGGGTGAAGGGAAGGACGCCGAAGATGAGCTGGCGGGCAAATTCGGCCAGGTCGTCGGATAGGGGCGACTCCTCCAACCGGGCGCGTAAGGCTTCGGCGGGAGGATGGTTCGAGATATCCACTTCGTAAAGTACTTGCAGGGCCAAGCTTCTGGCCCTGGTGCGGGGTTTCATACCGGTTTAGGCCTCGCTGGTTTCCTCGTAATCAATGTCTTCGATGTGGATGTTGATGTGACCGACATCCATGCCGACCATTTCCTGGATGGCGCGCGCCACCTGCTTCTGCACGTTGCGGCTGACTTCGCGGATGTTCGTGTCCTGTTTCAGAACGATGTACAACTCGGCATAGACGGTATTTTCCTCGGTCTCGATTCGGACTCCGTCCCCGCCGCCGCGGCGGAAGAGGCGATTCACCCCGCCAGGGACGGGAGCCATACGGCTGACGCCCGGCACGCTCAAGGTGGAGAGGCGCGCGATGGCGACGAGCACGTCGGGCGAGACGGTGGTTTTTCCGGGAGTGTCGTTTGAACCTGTCATAGTAATCTCCAGTACCGCAAAATTCATTTTGCGAGATGAGAGCAAGATAAATCTTGCGTTACATCATCGCCATGCCGCCATCCACGGCCAGCACCTGGCCGGTGATGTAGGACGCCTGGTCGGAGGCGAGGAACGCGGCGGCGTAGGCGATCTCTTCGGGTTTGGCGACGCGCGCCAGCGGAACCATTTTCAGCGCGGCTTCGAGGGCGCCGGCGGGCATGGCGTTCAAAATTTCGGTGTCCACGAATCCGGGCGCGAGGGCGTTGACTGTGATGTTGCGCGAGGCCACCTCACGCGCCAGCGACTTGGTGAAGGCGATCTGTCCGCCCTTGGAGGCGGAGTAATTCACCTGCCCGGCGTTGCCCATCTGCCCGGCGATGGAGGCCATATTGATGATTCGCCCGGCGCGCTTGCGCATCATGTGCTTGACGGCGGCCTTCGAGCAGTTGAACGCGCTTTTTAAATTCGTGGCGATAACCGCGTCCCAGTCCGCTTCGGACATCATCATAATTAAAGTGTCTTTGGTAATGCCGGCGTTGTTGACGAGGATGGTCAAGTCGCCGAAGGTGTCAATCGTAAATTTCACCAGCGCCTCGGCCTGTTTGAAGTCCGACACGTCGGCCTGGAAGGCGGCGGCTTTTCCGCCCGCGTTCACGATCCGGTTGACCACTTCGTTGGCGGCGTCGGGCGACTTATGATAATTGACAACCACCGCCGCGCCGCGCGCCGCGAATTCCAATGCGACGGCGCGGCCAATGCCGCGCGAACCGCCCGTCACCAACGCCACTTTGTCCTTCAAAGATAAATCGGTCACAGAAAGTCTCCTCGTTGGAATTATACAACACTGTTGCGCGTTACGTGTTTCGTTTGACGCCGAGCGCCAGGCCAAGTCCGCCCAGCACGGAAATCGCCGCCGTGAACAGGAAGGTGTCCTGCCAGAAGCGCAAGGGGAAGAGACGGATGAGCGTGTCGCTGCTGTAAAACTGCCACGTGCCGCTCTCGAAGAACAGCGCGTGGAACCCGGCGAAGAAATTCCAAAATAGTTCAGGAAGCAGGAACATGCCGACCAGGACGATGCCCGCGACCGCGCCGGCCAGACCGACGATCAGCCACCCGCCTCGCTTCAATCCCGACAGCCAGGCCTGCCACTGTTCCCCGCGCTTTGACCACAGCCCGAGCAGGGTTAGCGCGGCCAACGAGAGGATAAACACATTCAGCGCGGCTTTGGTCACGCGCTTGACATCCTCCATGTGGCTCAGTTCGCGTTCGTTGAATAGCGGAGTCCCGTCATCGAAGGTCAGATCGCCGAGGAACGAAATTTCCTCGCGGTTGACGAGATATTCAATCGAGACGGTGGCCCACGTTAAGCGTTCTTCGAGGGCGAATCCGTAGTCGTCTTCCGGGAAGCCGGGCATGCGATATTCGACTTGCGGGAAGATCGGCGTGAGCAGAAGTCGCAGCGCGATGCCGATGAGGACGATGGGAGTGAGGAGGGTTGCGAGGAGGGAGATGAGTTTAGGGGGCATAGTTTCCAGTGATCAGTGAGCAGTAATCAGTTTTGTGATGCGAGACGAGAGGCGGTTGCGAGTTACAAGTTACGAGTCGTTGCTCCGTGTCTACGTGTGTACCTGTGTACCTGTGTATGTGTTTATTTACTGCAACGAGTCAACGTCGCCGTGCAAAATAAAATTGATCACCAAATTATTCGTCAGCCATTCGATGGGGGCGCGGTCGTCTGTGAAGACCATCGTGGTTTCGTAGCCGGGTTGGAGGTTGGAGGAGGCGACGAGGAGGGTCTGTGCCAGCAAGGGATGCGTGGAAGGATCGGCGGCCAGACGCATGAAGTTGTCGGCGAAGGTTTGGGGCGAGGTGGGCTGGACGGTGGCGTAGATCATCGAGTTTAGGGTGCCGGGGATGTCCAGTACGTGGACGGACGGGAAGACGGCCGCGAGGGTAGTGGCGAGTCCGTTGATGAGGGAGCGGTCGTTTGGGGCGCGGCCAACGTTGATGGCGAGGACCCCGCGCGGGGTCAGGTGTGAAGCGGCCATTTGGAAGAACTCGACCGTGGTCATGTGCGGAGGAATGTAGGGCGGGCGATACGCGTCCACGGCGAGGATGTCGTATTGATAATGACTGTATTCGAGGCCGTAGCGTCCGTCTTCCGCGTAAACGTTGAGGTTGGGCATGGTCATGGCGAAATACTCGCGGCCGACGCGTACGATGGCGGGATCAATTTCCCAGCCGTCAATTGGGATGGGGCCGTAGATCGCCGTGGCTTGCCGGGCCGCCGTCCCCGCCGCGAGACCGACGATGCCGACGCGCTGCACGTCGCCGGGATTCGCGTCGGGATAAAAATACGGCCCGACGAGGAAGAGTTCCCAGGGGCCGTTGTAATAAAGAATGTCGGGATGATAAATGGAGTGGACGCCCTGTCCGTCGTTCAGGCGCAGCATGGTAAAGCCGTCTCGTTGGATCACCTGAATGTAGTTGTACGCGGACTCGGTTTCGTAGACTTGTCCCTCTGAGTTTTTGAGAGCCTGCCCCGCGCCGAGCGCGGCGATGGCGGCCAACGCGAGAACCATCCAGAGGTGAAGAATCGCCTGTTTGCGTTGACCATTGAGAGCCATTCCCGCGATGGCGACGAAGAGGAGGAAAAGACTGAAGACGAGAAAGGTGCGCGTCGTGCCGATGGTGGGGATGAGAACGAGGACGGGGATGAATGTTCCGATGAATGAGCCGAGGGTGGAGACCGCGTAAATTTTGCCGGAAATTTGACCGGCGCGCGCGGCCTCATCCATGCTGAGACGGATGGCGAAGGGCGAGATCGCGCCGAGCAGGGTGATGGGAACGCTGAACAACACCAGCACGCCCACGAACGCGCCGCCCATCACGGCAAGGTCGAAACCATCGAAGGCGTTCGCGGCGGCGCGCAACACCGGCGTGGAAATGTACGGAACGACGCCGAGTGTAAACGCGCCCCAAGCAAGGACGCGGTACATGGAGAAGGGAGTCGGATTCTTGTCGGCCCAGCGCCCGCCCAGGGAATAGCCAGCGGTGAGATAGATGAGGATCAGCCCGATGATGCTGGCCCAAACCAGGTTGCTCGTGCCGTACACGTTGCCGATCAGTCGTCCGGCGGCGAGTTCGGCGGCGAGGGTGGTCATGCCGGAGGCGAAGACGGTGAAGAGAAGGTAGCGACGCATGGGGGCGATTATACAGAGAAACCAGGTTTCTGCGAGAAACCTGGTTTCTCTGATTCTTCCTTGACGAATGTCCCGGCCCCGAATAGAATAACGCCCGCAGGTGAGACCGCCTCCGCTCGGAGGCGTTTCTTTTGCCTGACAAGGAAAGCGAATCATGCCTGAATCCCAGATTGCTCCCGCTGAACCGAACGAATCGCCCGAGGTGGTCAACCTCGCGCATGTGGATGTTGGCTCGGTTCACGCCGAGCTGGCGCGCATGTACCAGTCCAATGCGGAGACGGTGACTGCGGAGGATGTGGAACTGAACGTGTCCGCGGCCGGGATGGTCAACGCACAAAACGTGACTGGCGAGCGCGTGATTGTCGGCGGGATGAACGTCGAAGAAGCGCATCTTGCGAATAGCGTGATCGGCGGCGTGCGCGGGACGGTGGTCAACGCGCAGGGGTATGTGGGCGCGGTGGCCGGAGAAAGCGTCACCGTGGAAGGGGCTAAGATCGGGCTGGCCGCCGCGAGGGAGGTCCGAGGCGGGCGGATCGAGTCGTTCGTGCTGTTGGCTGGAAACGTCGAGGGCGAGGCGCATACCGTCTTCGATACGCGCCGCGCCCTGTTGGCCGGCTTGGTGGCCGGTTTGTTTTCGGGACTCATCCTGCTCGTGGGGCGGATCGCATTCCGCAGAAGGTAAGGCCGGATACCATCCCGCCCCACAACATAGTCAATCCCCGGCGCTGTAAGGCGGACTGCCAGTCCGCCCCACGCGCCGGAGAAAATTTTTTCACAGAGCGATGGTAACGCGTAGCGCAAAATTAATTTTGCGGTACACGTGAGAGGCGCTCGAGGAGTAACGATGGAGAAAGTAGTTTTGAAAGCCAGCAAGCGCGACGTGATCGGCAAACAGGTGCGCGCCCTGCGCCGCAGCGGACAGTTGCCCGCTGTGCTGTACGGGCGCCATGTGGACAACCCGATCTCGATCATGTTGGATCAGCGCGAGGCGGCTCGCACACTGGCGAAGACTTCGTCTTCCAGCCTGGTGACGATTGAATTGGATGGGACCGAGTATCCGGCGCTGGTGCGCGAGAAGCAGAAGGACTTTATCAAAAACCGCCTCATTCACGTTGACTTTTTGGCGGTCTCGCTGACCGAGAAGTTGACGGCGTATGTGGGCATCGAACTGGCCGGCCTGTCGCTGGCGGTGAAGGATTTCAACGCCATCCTGGTGACCGGGTTGGACCAGATCGAGGTGGAATGTTTTCCCGCCGACCTGCCCGAGAAGATCGTGGTGGATATTTCAGCCCTCGCCAAAGTGGGCGATTCCATCCATGTGGGCGACCTCGTGCTCTCGGAGAAGGTCAAGGTGTTGACCGCTCCCACCGAGATGCTCGTGATCGCCACCGCCGCCAAGGTGGAAGAGGTAGTGGAAGTCGCCGCTCCGACCGCGGTTGTGGAAGAGCCCGAAGTGATCGAGAAGGGCAAGAAAGAAGAGGAAGTTCCCGCCGAGGGCGAGAAGGCAGAGAAGAAGAAGTAACCTGCGCCTGGTTGAAACGAACAGCGGCGTCCGCCAGGATGCCGCCGTTTTTGTTTTAATCCCGCCCGTAGTTCTTCGGACGTTTGGGGAGTCGCTTATTTTGGTTATCGCTTCTCCTCCAAAATCGTATTGACGAAATCCACCGTCATGCGCGCCGTCGCGCCCCACAGGGTTTCTCCATCATAGGGATGGTAGACGATGACGCTGTGCTTGCGTCCCAGCATGTTGAATTCCCAGCGGTTCGAGCGTTCGGCCAGCCACGCCAGAGGCATGGTGAAAATGCGCGCCACCTCATGCTCCGCCGGGCGAAATACCGAAGGCCACGGGACGACTCCCACCACCGGGGTGACGCGATAAAACGAGATCGTGTCCATCGGGCGCAAACGACCCAGCACGCGCACGCTCGCGGGCCGCAGGCCGATCTCCTCCTCGGCTTCGCGCAGGGCGGTCTGTTCGGGCGAGGTCTCGCCTTCGTCGCATGCGCCGCCCGGAAACGAGACTTGTCCCTTGTGGCTTTCCACGCGGTCCGTGCGACGCGTATAGAGGATGTGCCACTCGCCCTCATGCCGCAAAAGCGGGACAAGCACCGCCGCGCACTTAAGCGACTCGACAGGCGAGTCGGATTCGGCGTAGCCGTCGGTGTTGGCGGAGGGAAACGCCTGTTGCAAGCGCGCGGCGATCTCGTCTTCGCTCAGATTCATTCGCCTCGCACCGGGCTCCCGCACCAATTACATTCCGCCGTGACCTCGTCAATCCATTCGACATCCTGCGAATTGACCGGCCCGCCGCATCCCGGACAACGAGTGGGCAGGATCGGCTTCCGCGTCGGCGCGACGCCCGGTCCGGCTTTGGTCCCTTCGGGCCGACTCGGCGACACCGACTTGAGCCACGTCTCGATCTGCGCGGCTTCCTTCATCATGCCGCGCTGGTTGAGCTCGGCGACCACGCGATTGCCCATGTGAAAGAGCGGACCGTGTTGTCCCGCGTTCGCCATGAGGGTCAGGCCGTGCATCAGGTTGTCGTAACCCGGTTGGTTTTGTCCGGCCATGATGCGGGCGCGTCCGGCTTGCAGGAACATATTCGGCGTCTTTGGGTGTTGACGCGCTTCGCCGGCGCGTCCCAGTTGCTCGAAGGCATCCGCCGCGGCGACATAATTTCCGGCGGCCATCAACTCGTGCGCGCGGCGCAGCATGGGCGGGACCTGTCCGGCCTGCCTGGCGGCGCGCATCCCCTGGCGAAATCCTCTGCGAAACATGATGAACTCCTTTTAGACTAATTGGCAATTTGTCCTACTCTTCCAACACGCTGACCGCGCCGACCTCTTCCATCAGTTCGCGGGCGCGGGCGTCGTCGCTCGGCTCGATGCGGCGCGCAAAGACAAGATAGCCGGTGTGGGCCACCATCCGGTCGGTGGGACGGAAGCGCGTCGGTTCGGGTTTGTAGTAGCGCAGAAGCATTTCGGCCACTTCGATGAACGCGAATCGGTGGAAGCGCAGGGCGTGAAGCGTCTTCTCCACCTGGTTGACGGTGGGGACGAGCGTGCAAAAGTAGCCGCCCGGTTTCAGGCTGGCGCGTACCTGCCCAATGTAATCGTAGGGATTTTGCACATCGAGGAAAAACGCGTCGGCGTCCGTTTCATCGAGTCCCTCGGCGATGTCGCGCAGTTTGAAGTCGACGCGCGATTCGAGTCCGACGCGGGTGAGGTTCTTGCGGGCCAGGTTTTGGAAGTCCTGCCGGTTCTCGTACGAGTGGACGCGCCCGGTCGGGCCGACCGCGTGGGCCAATGCGATCGTCATGGACCCCGAGCCGGTTCCGGCCTCCACCACGCGTTGCCCCGGCCCGACGCTCATCGTCACCAAAATGAAGCCGATGTCCTTCGGGTAGAGGATCTGGGTGTTGCGCGGCAATTCGTTGAGCAAGTCGGCGAGCGAGGGTTGAAGAAGGAAGAAGGGCGCGCCCATGTGACTGAAAACTTGGCTTCCATAGGGCAGGCTGATCAAGTCGTTGTGCTTTAGCACGCCTCGATGGGTTTGCAGTTCCCCATCGGCGGCGAGAGTGAAGATGAAGTGTTTGTGCCGCAAACCGACCAGTTGGACAACGTCGCCGGCCGCGGCATGGGTGGAGGCGGGGTTCCAAGGCATACAGTTATCTTACCATAGGGTGATTTAGCGTTCTTCGATGGCGATAGTGATGATGAGGTCGCCATCGGGGATGACTGCGTTGAGGCTTGGGTCGCGCGGCGTGAGGCGGGCCAGCACATCCATGCCGCTCAACACATGACCGAAGATGGTGTAGAAGCCGTCCAGGCCTGGTTGGGGAGTGAAGGTGATGAAGAATTGACTCCCGTTCGTGTCCGGCCCGGAATTTGCCATGCCGACCATGCCGGGTTTATCGAAATGCAGGGAGGGTTCGATCTCGTTGCGGAAGACGAATCCCGGCCCGCCGAGGCCGGTGCCGCTCGGGTCGCCGGCCTGCGCCACAAAGTCCGGGATGACGCGGTGGAAGGTCACGCCATCGTACCAGCCGTGGCGGGCGAGGAAGATGAAGGCGTTGACGGTCAGCGGGGTTTTGTCGGCGTAGAGTTCGATGACGATGTCGCCTTTTTCGGTTTGGATGGCGGCGAAATATTGCTTGCGCGGGTCAATGCCCATTTGCGGACAGGTATCGAATTGTTTCCTGGAAAGCGACATCAATCGAACGACCTGGTCGAGCGAGTAGAAATCCTTGGAGGCGGAGTAAATCTGCCCGTTCAGCAAAACCAGGGGGATGACGGGAATGCCCGCGGCTTTTCCATCCTCCACCGCCTTCTGGATTTTGATGACGGCGGCGGCGCTTTCCAAATCGGCTTCGAATTGGGCGCGGCTCAAGCCCAGCGTTTCCGCCTCGGACGCGACCCAGGTTTTGAAATCGTCGGGCGCCAACGACACCCAGTCGTTTTGCCTGGCAAAGAGGAGATCGTGCATCTCCCAAAATTTTCCCTGCGCGCCGGCGGCTTCGGCGGCTTGCGCGGCGAGCAGGCTTTTATCGAACAACTCGGGTTGGGGGAAGTGACGATAGACCAAGCGCACATCATTCGGGTGGGCGTTGTACACATCGAGCAACATTTTTTCGTTGCACTCAACGCATTGGAAATCGTTGTAACTCACGATGGTCACGGGCGCGTCGGCGGGACCTCGAATCCATTCGTTGGGAGCGACGGGGGGGAATAACGATCCCTCGCCGGGGATGGGGGTGGGGGTGAGGCCCACCAGCGCGGCGCTACAGGGCAGGGGCGTGGGCGATGGGACCGGGGTCGGCGTGACAGAGGCAGTGGGAGTTGCCTTGCCGCACGCGGCGAGAACCAAGGCGAGCAGGATCAATGGAAGGGAACGTTTCATTCTCCAACCGCCTCGAGCAATTCCTGGAAGGAAGTCATCCACGAGATGGCGTTGAGAAAGTCCGCCAGGGAGGCGCTTTGTTCGCGCAGTTTGCGGACAGCGGGACCCACCGGGTCTTCGCCGGCCGGGCCGCCTGGGACGTCGGCGTAGGCGCCGTAGAAGGCAAAGTACGCCTGGTTGAGTTTGCGGATGGCGTAGCCGTGATCCCAAAAGAACTGGCGGCGCTGCTCCATGTAGGCTTCGGCCTCTTCGATCTTTCCGGCGGCCAGCAACTCGTCGGCGCGGACGCGGGTGGCGTGCATCTCGGCGCGGAAGTCGAAGGAAGGCTCTTCCAGAATCGCCCTCACCCTCAGTCCCTCTCGAAGTGGGAGAGGGGAAGGGGCGAGGGGAGTCCACTGAGCCGCTTCGGGGTAGGGCGAAGCGGAGGTCAGTTGGCGGTAGAACCTTGCCATGACGATCGGTCCGACTTCGTTTTCCACGATGGAGGCGACGGTCTCGTTCATAGTGCGCAGCTCGGGGGATGTAGCGTAGTTAATGCCGAGCGGACGCAGGGTGAGGAAGTTGTGCGTCCATTCGTGAACGACGGTGCTGACTTGCCACTCGAAATAATCGGTGCGCATGACCATGGTGGGGTAGACGCCGATTCCGCCCACCGGCACAACGAGGGTGGAGGCATCCAATTCGGCGGCCACCTGGTCTTCGATTTTTACCTGTTGATCGAGGCTGAGTTCCGGCTGGAGGGAGATGGCGGCGATCTGTTCGATGCGGTCGCGGCGCGACACGATGAGGTTCATCGGCAGGGACGAGACGTGATACAGCACCGGCGGGATGGGCTGACCGCCGAGGGCGAGTCCCAGGCCCGCCAGCGTCTCGGTCACTTGGGACTGGATGACGGATTCAGCAATCGGTTGGATCTGCTCCGCGCGCGCGTACAACTCCTCCAATTCGGCGCGGATCTGGGCGGTGGCGGCTTCTTTATCCTCGATGGCGGGGTCGGCGAACAGAATGGCGAGGCGCTCCTCGGCGCGCAGGGCTCTCTCGGTGACGCGCAGGTACTCCATCACCGCTTCGAGGCGCGCTTCGCGGCTCATGTAATCGGGCAGGCCAATGGACGCCTGGCTGAGTTTGAGCAGGGCGGCGTCGAGAGTCCACGCGTCGTAGTTGAACTCCGAGGGGCGGGTGAAGGCGCGTGCGCGCTCGATTGTGTCGCCGGGCGGGGGGGAAGAGGATGTGACGAGCAGGAGGAAGATCACCGCGTATAGCGTCCACTCGCCGATCTGTTCTAACCGTCTTAGCATGGCGGGATTATAACCTCAAGGGAATGACAACGCGCCCGGGGGAGGGCGCGTTGCGGTTTGGCAAAGACCCGCTACGGGTCCGCGCGGAGGCGGTTAGCGCGTCAGGATGAACGGGTCGTTGAAGGCGGTCGGGCGCGGCTCGGCGGGGTAGACGTTTTCCATTCGAATGGTGTTTTCGTCAATGAATTCAAAGATGGTGAGGATGATGTTGGGCGCTTCGGGATCGTTGGGGTTTTCGATCACCAGGTCCATTTGAAAGGGAGCGGTTTCGTAATTGATGACGTATGTGCCGCCCTGCAAGCCGCCGTAGACGGTGTAACTGATGTTGCCGTTGGCTTCGAAGTTCATGATGACTTCCGCGCCGTCGTATTCCCCCCTCCATATGCCGATGATGGAGTAAGGCGGAACGCCGGTCACGTTGGGGGCGGCGGGGATCGGGGCGGGCGTGGGCGTGGCGGTTGCGCAGGCGGCGAGCGTGAACAGAAGGACAATGCAAGCGAGCAGGTTGAACAAGGTCTGGCGTGTGGGAATGGACATGAATAGCCTCCGGGAAATTTTCCTGATTCTACTTCAAAAACGCGGCAATGCCCGAAGACAAAGAGTCCGCTAATCTGATTGATAAAAAACAGAGACGGCCTCAACCGTCTCTGTTTTCGCCCTCCGGGGGGCGCGAGATAATTCTCGCGTTACTTGTCGCGCAGGTACTCATCTATCGCCCAGGCGGCTTTGCGTCCGCCGACCATGGCGGTAACGACCAAATCCGGCCCGGTAACGCAGTCGCCGCCGGAGAAGACTCCCTCGCGGCTGGTGGCGCCGGTCTTCTTATCTTTGACGGTGATCAAGCCCCAATCGTGAACTTCGAGGTCCGGCGTGGTTTTGCCAAGGATCGGGTCGGGCCAGTAACCGAGGGCGAGGATAGCCGTATCGCAGGCGATGCTAAAATTCGAGCCTTCGATCGGCACGGGTTTGCGGCGGCCCTTGGCGTCGGGTTCGCCGAGTTTCATTTCCAAGCATTCCACGGCGGCCAGATTGCCGTCTTCGCCGGCGATGAATTTGACCGGCTGGGTGAGGAAGCGATACTTGGCGCCCTCGTCTTTCGCCATTTGGCGGTCTTTCTTGCCGCCCGGCATTTCGCGCTCGGTGCGGCGGTAGAGGCAAGTCACTTCCTCCGCGCCGAGGCGCAGGGCCGTGCGCAGACAGTCGGAGGCCGTGTCGCCGCCGCCGATGACGACCACATGCTTGCCCATGTGCAGGGGTTCGCGCATATCCGGCGGGAGCAGGTCGCGTTCCACGTTGCCGCGGATCAGGAAGTCGGTGGCTTCGAAGACGCCGGGCAGGTCGGTGCCGGGCGTGTCTTCCATCTTGGCGTCAATTTCCGAGCCGACGCCGATGAAGACCGCCTCGAATCCTTCGGCGAACAATCCGTCAATGGTCTTGTCCTTGCCGATGTAGGTATTCGGCACGAACCTGACCCCGGCGCGCTCGAATTCCTCCCATTTTTCCATCCACACGTCTTTGGGAAGTTTGAAATTCGGGATGCCGTACACGAGCAGGCCGCCGGGCCCGGGCTTGGACTCGAAGATGGTCACTTCATGGCCGCGCTGAACCAACTGGTCGGCGCAACCGAGTCCCGCGGGACCCGCGCCGATGATCGCCACTTTCTTGCCGGTCGGCGCGCCGACGGGGAGGATGTGACCTTCATGGCGACGTTTGTAATCCACCGCGAAGACTTCCAACTCCCCGCACAACACGGGCGTGTGATGTTTGTTCAAAACGCAGGAACCCTGGCAGAGCGCCTCGTGCGGGCAGACGCGTCCGCATACCTCGGGCAGGGAGCTGGTCTGGTGATAAAGGTTGGCGGCTTCCGCAAAACGTCCCTGCTCGATCAACCACATAGCCGAGGGGATGTCGTTATGAGTGGGGCAGGCCACCATGCAGGGAGCGGGATCCGGGCAATGGATGCAACGCGCCGCTTCGACCATGGCGCGTTCGGCGTCGAATTCAATGACCACATCCTCGAAGTCGCACGTGCGCGTTTCGGGCGGACGCAGGTCGAGATCGAAGAAGGGTTTGTTGGCGCGCGCTTTTCGGTCAATATCCAAAAATTCACTCGGAACTGCCTGCATGACAATCTCCTAATCGCTAAAAAATGGAACTCTTGCACAGTGGGTTTGGAATCCTAAAGTTCTACTTCAAGAGGCGATCCGAAAGTGGAACTTTCGGAATCCTACGCTCAATTTTCGGACTCTTGCAAGAGGGCTAGTGAAGGGATCGTGCCTTTGGGCTTGATGATACCGAATCTAATTCCAGCCAGAAAGAAAAAAATGTCACCAAACCGGACGACAATCGTCACCTTTAACAATTATCAGTACTTCACGAAAGCGCGTATTAGGCGGTCTCTACCGCTGTATTTGCGCAAGAGAGCGTAAATTACGCGTGACTTTCGTGATCTACTGATTATGATAGAAATATGAATATCATGTTGGATTCTTGTAAAAAACCAGGCAAAGCGCTTGCCTGGTTTTTGAATGGGATTAGAATTAAGCACCGGAGGCAACCCATGAAGGAATCAACAAAAAAACGCAGAAGAATTTGGATCCCCGTGATCATCGTGGCGGCGATCCTGGTTATCGTTTTCGTCGCCATGCGCGGCGGAGCCGAACCGACCGCCTATCAAACCGAGCGGGTGGAACGCGGCAACCTGGTGGCGACGGTCGGCGCGACGGGGACGGTGCGCGCCCGCCAGAGCATTACCCTGGCCTGGCAGACAAGCGGTTCGGTGGAACAGGTGAACGCATCGGTGGGGGACCTGGTAGCGGCTGGGACCGTTCTGGCTTCCCTGGCCCCCTCTTCGTTGTCTCAAGCCATCATCCTGGCCCAGGCCGACCTGGTGGCCGCGCAAAAAGCCCTAGCCGACCTGCTCGAATCGGACACCGCCCGCGCCCAGGCGTTGATCGCCTTGCGCGAGGCGCAAGAGGCCTACGATCAAGCCAAGGAGTATCGCGACTCGTTGGACGAGGGAATCGTCATCAACGTGCGCGGCCACAAACGCTATATCGAAGCGGACGAGGAAACTCTCGCCAAAGCCGACGAGCAATTGGCGCTGGCCGCGGCGCGACTCGAAGACGCTCTGCGCGCCTACGAGCGCGTGAAGAACGGCCCCAACCCGGAGGATATCGCCGCGGCGCAGGCTCGCGTGGACGCCGCGCAGGCCACGATCAACCTGGCGCGCATCATCGCGCCGTTCAATGGGACGATCACCGACGCGCGCCCCCTGGTCGGCGACCAGGTGACAACCGGCACAGTCGGCTTTCGCCTCGACGATCTCTCCAACCTGCTGGTGGACGTGGAAATCTCGGAAGTGGATATCAACAACGTCTCCGCCGGCCAGCCGGTCATGCTCACGTTCGACGCCATCCTGGGCAAGGAATATCACGGCGAGGTGACGCAAGTCTCGCAGGTGGGGGTGATCACGCAGGGCGTGGTCAACTTTACGGTGACGGTGAAGATCAACGACGCGGACGAATACGTGAAGCCCGGCATGACCGCGGCGGTGACGATCACTGTGCAGGAGTTGAAGGACCAGGTGCTTATTCCGAATCGCGCCGTGCGTTTGGTGGACGGAAAACGGGTGGTGTACATCCTCCGAAACGGGCAACCCGAACGGGTCGAGATCCGACTCGGCTCTTCGTCGGATACGATGAGCGTATTGGCCGGGGGCGAGGTCAACGTGGGCGACGAGATCATCCTCAATCCGCCGGCGGAATTCCAGGGCGGGCCGGGCGGCGGGCCGTTTGGCGGCTAAGATGAACAAGGATTGGGTGGTCGTCGCGAACGACCTTGTAAAAACCTACGTGATGGGCGAAGTGGAAGTGAACGCCCTGTGCGGCGCGTCGTTGAAGATCGCGCGCGGGGAGGTGGTGGCCATTATGGGTCCCTCGGGATCGGGCAAGTCCACGATGATGAACATTTTGGGCTGCCTCGACCGTCCCACCTCGGGCGAATACAGGTTGGATGGCGAATCGGTCGCGTCGCTCAGCGACGATCAATTGGCAAGTATCCGCAATCGCAAGGTGGGATTCGTCTTCCAGAGTTTCAACCTACTCTCGCGCCAAACCGCGCTCTTCAATGTGGAACTGCCCCTGCGATACGCGGGAAACATAGAAGCCGCCACGCGCCGAAAACGCGCCGCCGAGGCTCTCGAAGCGGTAGGGTTGGGCGACCGCATGAAGCACCGCCCCACCGAACTCTCGGGCGGACAGCAACAGCGCGTGGCGATTGCGCGCGCCATCGTCAACGAACCGGCCATCGTGATGGCCGACGAACCGACCGGCAACCTGGATAGCAAGGTCGGGAAGGAAATCATGCACCTGCTGCTCAATTTGAACAAGGAGCGCGGCGCGACGCTCATCATCGTGACCCACGACCCAATGATTGCCGGACAGACGCATCGCATCATCCGCTTGAGCGACGGCATGGTGGAGAGCGAAGATTGGAAACCGAACGGAGGCCTGAAGTGAGTCTCGCGCAAGCCCTCCTTGAAGCGCTCGAAAGCCTGGCCTCGAATAAATTGCGCTCGAGCCTGACGGTGCTTGGCATCGTCATCGGCGTGGCGGCGGTGATCGCCATGTTGGCGGTTGGCACGGGCGCGCAGGATAGCATCACCGGCTCGATCAGCGGCATCGGCACGAACCTGCTCTTCGTATTTAGCGGCGGCGGGCGCATGGGCGGAGAGTCGGTGCGAAACCCGAAGCCGCTCACCCTGCAGGATGCGGCGGCCATCGGCGATCCGTTTATGGCTCCCTCGGTGGAGTTGGTGGCGCCGGTGTTACAGTCCAACTTCCTCGTCGGCGGCGGAGGCGAGACCACCACCACCGCCGTTTCGGGCGTGACGCCCGATTATTTTCCCCTGCGAAACTACGCGGTGACCGAAGGGGAGATTCTCACCGAGGAACACCTGCTTGGCCGCGCCTCGGTGGCTCTGATCGGCCCTGGCACCGCCGACACGTTGTTTGGCCGGCACGACGGACTGGTCGGCGAATCGCTCACGATTGACGGGCAACCGTTCCGCATCATCGGCGTGTTGGAAGCCAAGGGCGGCGGCATGTTCGGATCGGAAGACGATCAAGTCTTGATCCCCTACAGCGCCGCGCAGGCGCGGCTGATCCAACGCCGCAACCGCGACCAGGTGGACATGCTCCTGGTCCAAGTAGTCGACTCGGAATCCGTCCCGAAGGCGGTGGATGAGGTCTCGTCCATTTTGCGGGCGCGCCATCGCACCGAGATCGGCGCGGACGATTTCACCGTGTTCAGCCAGCAGGATTTTCTGACCACCGCGGCCACCATCACCAACGTGCTGACGATCTTCCTGGGGGGCATCGCGGCCATTTCGCTTTTGGTGGGCGGCATCGGCATCATGAATATCATGCTGGTTTCGGTCACCGAGCGGACGAAGGAGATCGGCCTGCGCAAGGCCCTGGGCGCGCGCAAGCGCGACATCCTGATGCAGTTCCTGACCGAGTCGTCGCTGCTCAGTCTCTTCGGCGGGATTATCGGAATCCTGTTTGGGTGGTTGATCTCGTTTATCGTGGAGAAGGTGGCGATCGCCTCCGGCACGCCCTTCTATCCGCGCATCGGTGTGGACGCCATCCTGCTGGCGACCATCTTCTCGGCCGCGGTGGGGCTGTTCTTCGGCATTTACCCCGCGAGCCGCGCCGCGAACCTGGAGCCGGTGGAGGCGCTGCGTTACGAGTAGGCGACGATTCGCGCGAATCTTTTTCGGCTCATTCGCTTTCTCGCGGGACGCTGATGAGCGCAGAAAAACGCCGATCGTTTCTCTGAAATAGTTTCACCGTTGACAGGTCATTCCTTTGCTAAACGCGACCTCCAGGTTGACAGGAGGTCGCGTTGCATATTGCGAAGAAT
>CAZVAX010000025.1:0-40882 GCA_964625215.1 uncultured Anaerolineaceae bacterium
TCCGCGAAGGCGGCCTGACCGTCGGCGCGGGCGTCATCACCAAAATCATCGAGTAGGCCAACAATGACGAAACAGAAAATCCGCATCCGCCTCAAGGCATACGATCACCGCGTTCTCGACCAATCCGCCAAGCGGATCGTCGAAACCGCCGAGCGCTCCGGCGCGCATGTTGTGGGTCCCGTACCCTTGCCAACCAAGATGGAACGCTTTACAATCAGGCGCTCTACGTTCATTGACAAGGATTCGCACGAGCACTATGAGATTCGCACGCACAATCGTCTCATAGACGTACTCGATCCCGATTCGAAGACCATTGACATGCTGATGCGCTTGAACCTGCCGGCGGGCGTGGATATCGAGATCAAAATCTAACTTGTAGTTGAAGCGTGCCAGGCGTTTCCCAATCAGCGCCTGGCGCGTAAAACGAATCAAAGCGGCGCAAGAACTGCCGCGTGCGTAGGCGACAACAACCCAGCGTCGCCGCGCACGGGTAATTGACTGTGCCGCCTCCGAGATGATGCAGTCTAAGCCCAGACTGACAGTATCGAACCAAACTTTTGAAGGAGAAAATCGAAATGTTGAAAGGGCTGATAGGCAAGAAGATCGGCATGACCCAGATCTTCGATGAGCAAGGCGTCGCGCATCCTGTGACGATCATCGAAGCTGGGCCATGTTACGTTACTCAGGTACGCATGCCTGAGTCGGAAGGGTATTCCGCAGTCCAATTGGGCTTCGGAGAAGTACATCCAAAGCGTTTGTCGGGCGGCGAGTTGGGTCATTTGAAGGTCAAAGAAATCCCGCCCATGCGCTTCCTGCGCGAATTCCGAACCAAAAAATTGGAAGTGAACATCGGCGACAAAGTAACGGTGGACGCCTTTGCCCCGGGCGAACGCGTGGATGTGATCGGCATCAGCAAGGGCAAGGGATTCGCCGGCGTGGTCAAGCGTCACCACTTCAGCGGGCAGCCGAAGACTCACGGCGCCTCCGACCGCACACGCGCGCCTGGTTCCAGCGGCTCCACCACCACCCCCGGCCGCGTCTTTAAAGGGAAGCGCCGCTCGGGCCGCATGGGCAATGACCGCGTCACCGTTCAGGGACTCAAAGTGGCGCTGGTGGACGCTGAACGCAATTTGCTCGGCGTGCACGGCGCAGTTCCCGGACCGAAGGGCGGCGTGGTTATGATCAAAGAGGCGCGCAAGCAGTAGGCGCCCGGGAGTTATCAGCGATGAAAGCAGACGTTTTCAACATGGAAGGCAAGAAGGTCAGCGAAGTGGAATTGCCCGCTTCGATCTTCGAAGCCGCGATCAATATTGATCTGATGCACCAGGCCTACCAACGCCAGATGGCGAACGCGCGCCTGGGCACGCACAAGACCAAAACCCGCGGGGAAGTCTCCGGCGGCGGCCGCAAGCCCTGGAAACAAAAAGGGACCGGCCGCGCCCGCCAGGGGTCGACTCGAGCCGTGCAGTGGGTGGGCGGCGGACGCGTCCACACGCCCCAGCCGCGCAGTTACGTCCAGCGCATGCCCAAGAAGATGCGCCAGGCCGCCATTCGTTCGGCGCTTTCGGCCAAGGCCGCGGAATTGGGCGTGGTGTTGGTGGACGATGTCAAACTCAGCGACGCCAAGACGCGCCTGATGGCCGAGTCGTTGAAGAGCCTGGTTGGCGAGGCCAGCGCGTTGTTGATCCTACCCGAAAAGGATCAGACCTACGACGCGATGATGCGCTCGGCCAACAATCTGCCCGACGCCAAGGTCATGCTGGCAGGCTACCTCAACATTCGCGACCTGCTCGGCTACGATAAATTGATTTTGCCGGTCAAGGCGCTCGACGCCCTGGCGACGCAACTTGGATAGGATGTGAACCATGACGACGACATATGACGTTTTACGCCGCCCGCTGGTCACGGAAAAATCCAATTACCAGTCCGGCAAATTGAAGCAGTTCACCTTTGAGGTGAGCGACGAAGCGACCCGCACCATGGTCAAGGATGCGGTCGAGACGCTCTACGATGTGAGCGTGGTGCGCGTGAATATTATCAATGTGGCGGCCAAACGCGGCCGTCGCGCCAAGAGTCGCCGCCTGCTGGCGCGTAAGCCCGGTTATAAGAAGGCGATCATTACCCTGGCCGCCGGCCAGACCCTACCCATGTTCGAAGGGGTGCAGTAATGGCAGTCAAAAAGTTAAAACCCGTTACCCCCGGCCAGCGCGGCATGACCGGCTATACCTTCGAAGAGATCACGAAGGATAAGCCCGAACGCTCGTTGATCGTTTCCGTGCGCAAGCACGGAGGCCGCAATTCGTATGGCCGCGTCACCGTCCGCCATCGCGGCGGCGGAAGCAAACAGCACATTCGCCTGGTGGATTTCAAACGCGACAAGCGCGGCATTCCCGCCAAAGTCGCGGCGATTGAATACGACCCGAAGCGGACCGCCCGCCTGGCGCTTCTATACTACGCCGACGGCGAGAAACGCTACATCGTCGCTCCTCTCGACCTCAAAGTGGGCGACACGGTTCTGGCCGGTCCTACCGCCGAGATTCGCGCGGGCAACAGCCTGCCCATTTCCAGCATCCCGGTCGGTACGCTCATCCACAATGTTGAGTTGAAGGAAGGCCGCGGCGGACAATTGGTTCGTTCCGCAGGCGGCGCGGCGCAGTTGCTGGCGAAGGAAGGCGATTTTGCCCAGGTGCGTATGCCCTCCGGCGAGGTGCGCCTCGTCCGCCAGGTGTGCTATGCCACCATCGGTCAGATCGGCAACCTCGATCACAGCAACATCAAACTCGGCAAGGCCGGGCGCAAACGCCACAAAGGCATCCGCCCGACTGTGCGCGGCTCCGCCATGACCCCGCGTGACCATCCGCACGGCGGCGGCGAAGGCCGCCAGCCCATCGGCAAGCCCGGTCCGCGCAGCCCGTGGGGCAAACCCACCATGGGGTACCGCACGCGCAAGAACAAGTTGACCGATAAATACATCGTCCGCCGCCGAAGCAAGAAGAGCCGCTAGGCAGGAAGCGAGGAACGAAACCATGTCTCGATCTTTGAAAAAAGGGCCGTACATCGAGCCCAAACTGCTCAAGCGAATTGAAGCCATGAACTCCAAGAACGAAAAGAAAGTCATTCGTACCTGGAGCCGCGCCAGCGTCATCTTCCCGCAGATGGTGGGACACACCATCGCGGTGCATGATGGCCGCCGCCATGTGCCGATCTACATCACGGAAAACATGGTGGGTCATCGCCTGGGTGAGTTCGCCCCGACCCGCCTGTTCCGCGGTCATGGCACCAAGGAAGCCGCGGCGGCGTAGGAGAACTGAACCATGCATGACTTTCAAGCACACCTGCGCTTTTACCCGATCTCGGCCCAGAAAGTCCGCCTGATCGTGGACTTAGTGCGCGGCAGGAGCGCCAACGAAGCCCTCGAAATGTTGCGCTTCGAGACCAAGGCGCCCGCCGCCTCGGTCCGCAAATTGTTGGCCTCCGCCGTGGCGAACGCCGAGGAAAACTTCGGCGTCAGCCGTGACGATCTGTATGTCGCCAAGATCACCGCGGACGAAGCGCCCACCCGCAAGTGGCGTCGCTTTGGAGCGCGCGGTCGTTTCAAACCCGTCCTGCGCCGCTCCTCGCATGTCACCGTTGTCCTGCGCGAGCGCGAGTCGTAACAAGGAGAAATTATGGGTCGAAAAGTACACCCGGTAGGAATGCGCCTCGGCATCAATACCATGTGGCAGGGCCGCTGGTTCGCCGAAGGCAATCAGTATCGCGAGCAGTTGCAACAGGATATGGACATCCGCAACCTGTTGCTCGACAAGACTTCCAAGGGCGGTTCGGCTTATAACGCCCAGGTGCGCAAATTGCGCCGCGAACTTCCCGACAATGTGACGGGCGGCAAGGCCGGCATCTCGCGCGTGGACGTGGAACGTTATCCCGGCAAGATCAAGGTGTCCATTCACACCGCCAAGCCCGGTATTTTGATCGGGCGCAAGGGCGAGGGCGTGAAGAAGATCCGCCAGGCTCTCGAAACCCTGGTCGGCAAGAAGGTTGACCTGGATATCAAGGAGATCAGCGCTCCCGATACCGACGCCGTGCTGGTGGCCTATAACATCGCCGACCAGTTGGAGCGTCGCATCGCCTATCGTCGCGCCATGAAACGCGCCATCCAACAGGCGATGAAGCAGGGCGCGCAGGGCATCAAGATCGAATGCGCCGGCCGCCTGGCTGGCGCCGAAATGGCCCGCACGGTGTGGCTGCGCGACGGACGCGTGCCCCTGCAAACCCTGCGCGCGAACATTGATTTCGCCCGCGCCGAAGCCACCACCACCTACGGCCAGATCGGCATTAAGGTGTGGGTCTACAAGGGCGAGGCCGTTCCCGAAGTGGAAGAGAAGACCGAAACCACCGAAGGCGTGTACGTCAGCCAGTAGGCGCGACGGTCAGGAGTTACTGCTATGTTGATGCCAAAACGAGTTAAGTGGCGCAAGGAAATGCGCGGTCGGATGACCGGCAAGGCCTATCGTGGCGCCGAGATTTCCTTCGGGGAATACGGCTTGCAGGCCCTCGAGCCGGGGTGGATCACCGCCCGCCAGATCGAGGCCGCCCGCCGCGCCATTGTCCGTGAAATGAAACGACGCGGCAAGGTTTGGATTCGCATTTTTCCGGCCAAACCCTACACCCACAAGCCGCCCGAAACCCGTATGGGTTCCGGCAAGGGCAATGTGGAATATTACGTGGCGCCTGTTAAACCGGGTCGCATCATGTTCGAGATCGGCGGTCTGCCCGAGGATATCGCGTTGAACGCGTTGAAGAGCGCCCAGTATAAGTTCTCGATCAAGACCAAGGTCGTGACCCGCCGCGAGGCAGGAGAGTAGCGATGAAAGCAAAAGAAATTCGCGACCTGAAACCGGAAGAAATCCAAGCCAAATTGGCGGATAAACGCCACGAGTTGATGAATTTGCGCTTCAATCAGGTGACCGGTCAATTAACCGACCCAAGCCAGTTGCGCCTGATCCGCCGCGACATTGCCCGCCTGGAAACCATCCTGGCCGAGAGCAAGTCGAAACAAGCCGAAGGTGAAGCATGAACAATCGTCGTCGCATCACTGGTATTGTTACCAGCAATAAAATGACCAAGACCGTCGTTGTGGAGATCACGCGCACGTTCCGCCACCCCCTATATAAGAAGGTGGTGCATTCGAGCAAGCGCGTGAAGGCTCATGACGAGATCGGTTGCCAGGTGGGCGACCAGGTGCAGATCGTGGAATCCCGCCCGTTGTCGCGCGAGAAGCGCTGGGCGGTGGAATCCATCGTGAAACGCGAGATCCGCACCGAGGACGCGGGAGTCGAAGCCGTCGCCTCCGCCGATGTGGATGTATCCACACTGGTGGCTACGGAAGAGAAAGTCGCGCCCGAAGCGGAAGCCGGAGGCGAGGCATGATCCAGCAGGAGTCTTTCCTCAAGGTGGCCGATAATACCGGCGCGCGTGAGATCCAGGTGATTCACGTGCTGGGCGGTTCCACCCGCCGTTATGGCGCGGTGGGCGACGTGGTGGTGGCGGCGGTCAAGTCGGCCGCGCCGCAAGGTTCTGTGAAGAAGAGCGAAGTGGTGCGCGCGGTCGTGGTGCGTTGCACGAAGGAATGGCGACGCGAGGATGGTTCGTACATCCGCTTTGACGATAACGCGGCCGTCATCCTGGACGCCGACGGCGAGAATCCGAAAGGCACGCGCATTTTTGGGCCGGTGGCGCGCGAGTTGCGCGAAAAAGGCTTTATGAAGATCGTTTCGCTGGCTCCGGAAGTTCTGTAGGCCGGTGAAGGAGCGATAGGTATGAGAGTCAAGATTCGAAAAGGCGATACCGTGGAAGTGATCAGCGGCAAGTTGGAAGACAAGGGCAAACGCGGCGAGGTGCTCGACGTGTTGCCGAAGGAAAACCGCCTGGTCATCCAGGGCGTCAACGTGCGCACCAAGCATCAGCGCCAGGTGCAGACCCAGGCAGGCCGCAACATGAACCCGGGCCGCATCAAGTTCGAAGCCCCGCTCGATATTTCGAACGTGATGCTGGTCTGCCCGAAATGCAGTCAAAAGACCCGCGTCTCCATTCAACGCGACGATACCGGCGCGCACCGCGTTTGCAAGCAGTGCGAAGCCGCGCTCGACTAGGCGGCGGGTTGGAGTAATTATGACGAACAAGACGCAAGTACGTTATCAGAACGAAGTCGTGCCAGCCCTGCGCAAGGCGTTCAATTACAAGAACCTCATGCAGGTGCCGCGCATCGAGAAGGTGGTGGTCAACATCGGCGTGGGCGAGGCGTTGGATAACGCCAAGGCCCTGGAATTCGCCGTGGCCGACCTGACCGTCGTCACCGGGCAGAAGCCGATCCAGACCAAGGCGCGCAAGAGCATCGCGAACTTTAAACTTCGCGAAGGCCGCATTATCGGCACGAAAGTGACCCTGCGCGGTCCGCGCATGTGGGCCTTTCTCGACCGCCTGATGAACGTGGCCCTGCCGCGCGTGCGCGACTTCCGCGGCGTTTCGGCCAACGCCTTCGACGGGCGCGGCAACTACACGCTCGGACTGAAGGATCAGCTGGTCTTCCCGGAGATCGAGTACGACAAGATTGACAAGTTACGCGGCATGGAAGTCACCATCGTGACTTCCGCGCCCGACGATGACCAGGCACGCGCCCTGTTGCAACTGCTTGGCATGCCATTTACTAAAAAGGAAGCGTAATCTATGGCCAAGAAAGCAATGCAATATCGTGAACTTCGGCGACGCCAGTCGGTGCAGGCGCGTAATCGCTGTCACCGTTGTGGGCGCCCGCGCGGCTACATGCGCCGTTTTGGTCTGTGCCGTATTTGCTTCCGTGAACTGGCGCTCCAGGGCAAAATCCCCGGCGTGACCAAGGCATCCTGGTAGCCGGTTGGAGGTAGATCATGAGTGTAAATGATCCGATCGCTGATATGTTGACTCGCATTCGCAATGCGGCTCATTCCGGGCACGCCCAGGTGGCGATGCCCAGCGCCAAGATCAAGGTGGAGATCGCCAAGATCTTGAAAGAGGAAGGCTTCCTCGATGGGTTCGAGATCGTCGAGGGGGACGGCCCCGCCAAGAAGGTGTTGCGCCTGAAGATCAAGTACGTTGGCGAGCGCCGCGAGCGCAAGCCGGTCATTTCCGGCCTCGAGCGCGTCAGTTCGCCCGGCCGCCGAATCTACACCCGCAAGCAGACGATTCCGTGGGTGCTTTCGGGCCTGGGCGTCGCCATCCTTTCCACGCCCAAGGGCGTGATGACCGGAACGCGCGCCCGCCAACTAGGCGTGGGCGGCGAGATCCTTTGCAAAATTTGGTAAGAGGAGGATAGCCATTATGTCTCGCGTTGGACGCTTACCGGTTCCCATTCCGGGCGGTGTGCAGGTGACCATTGACGGCTCGCACGTGAAAGTGAAAGGGCCG
This sequence comes from uncultured Anaerolineaceae bacterium, assembly GCA_964625215.1. GTDB lineage: Bacteria > Chloroflexota > Anaerolineae > Anaerolineales > Villigracilaceae > Denitrolinea. The sequence goes on from CAZVAX010000025.1 coordinate 7,441, forward strand.
AAGGGCGAACTGCAACGCACGTTCGCTCCCTCCATCGGCATTGTCATGGAGAAAGGCCAGATCAATATCACGCGCCAGTCGGAGGCGGCATCTGAACGCGCCCTGCATGGAACCACGCGCGCGGTGCTGGCAAACATGATCCACGGCGTGAGCAGTGGGTTTGCCACCGTGCTGGAAGTGGAAGGGGTTGGATACCGCGCTGAAATGGGCGGTAAAAACCTGATGTTGTATGTTGGATATTCCCACCCGGTCGAAGTCCCGCCGCCGGCGGGCATCAGTTTCGAGGTGGACCAGAAGACCCGCCAGATCAAGGTGATGGGCATTGACAAGGAGCAGGTCGGTCAGACCGCGGCCGATATCCGCAAAGTTCGTCCGCCCGAACCGTATCATGGCAAGGGCATCCGCTATGCCGGCGAGCGCGTTCGTCGCAAAGCTGGCAAGGCCGGGAAAGGAGCCAAGTAATCCATGGCTGATAAAAATCGCGCTGAGGCGCGCGTCCGCCGCCATGCCCGCGTTCGCAAGAATTTGAGCGGAACGGCCGCGCGCCCTCGTTTGAGCATCTTCCGCAGTCTCTCCGAGATCTACGCCCAGGTGATTGACGATTCCGCCGGACGCACTCTCGTTTCGGCTTCGTCGGTGGACCGGGAACTGCGCGCCAAGATGGATGGCAAGAAAAAAATTGACCAGGCGAAACTGGTCGGCCAGGCTGTGGCGGAGCGCGCCCAAAGCAAGGGCATTGCCGCTGTGGTTTTCGACCGGGGCGGTTTCCGCTACACCGGGCGCGTCAAAGCGCTGGCCGATAGCGCCCGCGAAAGCGGCCTGCAGTTCTAGGCCGAGTTGGAGTAAATTATGGCTGAATACGATAAGAATCCTGAACAGCAGAATTTCGAATCACAGGATGCGTTTGAAGAGCGCGTCATCGAGATCGCCCGCGTCGCCAAAGTGGTGAAGGGCGGACGCCGCTTCCAGTTCCGCGTGACCGTTGTGGTCGGCGACAAGAAGGGCACGATCGGCATGGGCGTCGGCAAGGCTAACGCCGTTCCCGACGCGATGCGCAAGGCCTCCGAACGCGCTCGCAAGGATTTGCGGGCGGTCACCCTTTCTGGGACGACCGTTCCGCACGAGGTTATCGGCAAGGTAGCCGGGGCGCGCGTCTTCCTCAAACCGGCCTCACCCGGCACGGGCGTGATCGCCGCGGGCGGCGTGCGCGCCGTTCTCGAAGTGGCGGGCGTGCGCGACATCCTGACCAAATCCATGGGCAGCGCCAATGTGTTGAACGTGGTGATGGCCACCTTCGACGCCCTCGACCACATGCGCTCCCCGCAAAAAGAAGCCGCCCGCCGCGGCAAATCTGTGGAAGAGTTACTGCCGTTCTGGGAACGGAGGAAGCAACATGCCTAAGAAAGAAACATCCGGCAAGACCATCCGCGTGACGTTGGTGAAAAGCGCCATTGGGTTCACCAAGGATCAGAAGGCCACCGTCAAAGCGCTCGGTTTACATCGCATGAACCAGACAGTGGAACACAAGGACACGCCCGCCCTGCGCGGTATGTTGTTCAAGATTGTTCACCTGCTTCGCATCGAAGAGTAGGTTTCCCATGAAACTAAACGACCTCGCGCCCAATCCGGGCTCCAAAAAGAAACGCACCCGCGTCGGACGCGGCATTTCCGCCGGCCAGGGCAAGACGGCCGGCCGCGGCACCAAGGGCCAGGGCGCCCGCTCCGGCGAAGGCGGACGGCTCTACCGCCAGGGCGGCAACCTGCCGTTCTATCGCCGCCTCCCGTTCATGCGCGGCGAAGGATTCCATTCCATCAACCGCGTGGAATACAATGAAGTCAACCTGGACCAGTTGGCGGACGCGTTCAAAGCCAACGCCGAAGTGACTCCCGAATCGCTGGCGGACGCGCGCCTGTTACGCGACCCGCGCAATCCCATTGCCGTGCTCGGCCGCGGCGAGATCAAAGCCGCGCTCAAGGTACGCGTCCATCGCGTCAGCGCCGGCGCCAAGGCCAAGATCGAAGCGGCCGGCGGCTCGGTGGAATTGATCGCATAACGTGATCGTTCAGGAGACCTGATATGGCTCAAAAGAAAATTTCCGCCTGGCGTTATATCCGCCATTTGTGGAATTCGCAGGACATTCGGAGAAAACTGCTCATCACCTTGGGCATTCTGGCGATCTATCGCCTGGCGGCCAACGTACCCGCGCCGGGCGTGGACGCCGCGGTGTTGGAACAACTAACTAACGAAACCACCACCGGCTTTTTGGGATTCCTCGATCTGCTCTCGGGCGGAACGATCTCCAATTTCTCCCTGCTCTCGATGGGCGTCTACCCATACATCACGGCGCAAATCATCCTGCAATTGCTCGTCCCCATCATCCCGGCCCTCCAGCGGCGGATGGAAGAGGATCCGCGCGAAGGCCGCAAATGGATGGAGAAGTGGACCTATTACCTGGCTGTTCCGATGGCGGCGCTTTCCGCGTTTGGACAGATCAGTTTGTTCAACTCCTACTTCCAAGCCAAGGTGGTGGATTTTGGCTTCACCGCCGACAAATGGCTTCCCTCGCTGGCTACCTTGATCTCCATGACCGCCGGAACGATGTTTGCCATCTGGCTGGGCGAGTTGATCTCGGAATACGGCATTCGCGGCCAGGGCCTTTCCCTGGTCATCTTCTCCGGCATCGTGGCGCGCCTGCCTCAAAACTTGGCCAGCCTGTTGAGCGATAAGGTCTACGGCGTTTACTTGTTGATCGGCGTGCTGGTCATCCTTGTCTTCACCATCGCCGCCATCGTTTACGTTCAACAGGGACGCCGCAACGTGCCGGTGATGTACCCAGGCCGCCGCATGGGCAATCGCATGTCCATGCCGGTAAAAGGCACCTTGCCGTTGATGGTCAACATGGCCGGTATGATCCCGCTCATCTTCGCCAGCGCGCTTTTGCAGTTCCCGGTCATTATCGCCAGTTGGTTTCTCTATTCCGAGAGCGCCTTTGTGTCCGGCATTGCCAATTGGGTCAATACCAACTTGAACGGCAACGCCAATGGTTGGCTGTATTGGTTGTTGTATTTCGTCATGGTAGTCGCGTTTACCTTCTTTTATACCACCGTGTTGTTCGACCAGCAGAACTACGGCGAGAACCTGAAACGCGTCGGCGCGCAAATTCCCGGCGTCAACCGCGGCGCGCCCACCCAGAAGTACCTCAAGCGCGTCCAGTCCCTGATTACGTTGCCGGGCGCGGTCTTCCTGGGATTTGTAGCCATCATGCCGTACCTGCTTACCCTGTTGATGACCGCGTTTGGAATCACCTCGGCAAGTTCCTCCGCGGGACTGTTGCTTGTCTCCTCCTCCGGCTTGCTTATCGTGGTGGGCGTCGTCCGCGACACCTTTATGAACATCGAAGCCGAGTTGAAATTGCACGGTTACGAGGATACCCTGCTCGTCAAGTAGGTCGGAATTAATTTCGACTTACAAACAGGAGAGTCATGGCCACGTTCATCGTTCTTCTCGGTCCGCCCGGCGTGGGCAAAGGCACCCAAGCCAAGTTCTTGACGGAAAAAACCGGATTGGCGCACATCTCCTCCGGCGACCTCTTTCGCGAGAACATGAAGAACCAAACCGAGTTGGGCAAGCAGGCGCAGGCCTACATGACCAGGGGCGAACTTGTCCCCGACGATGTGACCATCGCTATGATTCGCGAACGCATCACCCGCCCGGACTGCAAAGCGGGCGCGATCCTCGACGGTTTCCCGCGCACCATCGCGCAGGCTGAGGCTCTCTCGAAGATGCTCAAAGATTTCGGCGGCGATGTGGACTCAGTTCCGTACGTCACCGCCCCCGAGGCCATGCTGGTCGAGCGTCTTTCCGGACGATGGACCTGCCGCGCCAACGGTCACATCTACCACATCAAGAACAATCCGCCGAAGAACGCCGGCGTCTGCGACGTGGACGGTTCCGAACTCTACCAGCGCGACGACGACAAGTCCGAAACCGTTGTCCGCCGCATCCAGGTTTATTTGGAGCAGACCGCGCCCCTGATAGAGTTCTATCGCAAGCGCGGCAAATTGGTTGAGATTGACGGAACGCAGGCCATTCCCGTTGTGGCGAAAGCCCTGCTGGCTGCGGTGAAAAAATAGTTCCAATGGAAGATTGGGCGCGCCAGATTCATATCAAAAGCCCGGCGGAGATCGCCATTATGCGCGAGGCTGGGCGTATCAACGCCGAAGTTCTGGCCGCCACCAAGGCTCTTTTACAACCCGGTGTTTCGACAGCCGACCTCAACGCGGCTGCTGAGGATGTGCTGAAGAAACACGGATGTACCTCGCCGTTCAAAGGATACGGCCGCCCGCCGTTCCCGACCTCCATCACGGTTTGCATCAATCGCGAATTGGTGCATGGCATTCCGCGAAAGGATCGGAAGCTGCGCGAAGGGGACATCGTCTCCGTGGATTGCGGCTCCATCCTGGACGGGTTCGTGGCCGACTCCGCCTATACGGGCGGGGTGGGGGAGATCTCCCCCAGGGCGCGCGACCTGCTCAAAGTCACGGAAGAGGCGTTGTTCGCGGGCATCGCGCAGATGCGGGCGGGCAATCGCACCGGGGACGTTGGAGCGGCGATCCAAAAGCACGTCGAGAGTCACGGATACCACGTTACGCGTGAGTACACCGGTCACGGCGTGGGGCGGCAGATGCACGAAGGTCCGCAAGTTCCCAATTACGGGAAACCCGGAACCGGAATGCTTCTCCGCCAGGGCATGACCATCGCCCTCGAACCGATGGTGCTCGTTGGGACGCATGCAACCCGCGTCCTCCCCGACCGCTGGACGGTTGTTTCCGCCGATGGGTCGTTGACGGCTCACTTTGAGCATTCGGTGGCTGTCACCGCAGGAGACCCCCTCATCCTGACTGTCCCCTGACCCGCCGGTAGCGCGAAATTAATTTCGCTGTACGCCGTTCTCTGGACGGATGTAGTTGGCACGTGTATAATCCAACCTTTGGTTGACAGAAGCGTAAGGAGTTTGTAAATGAAAGTCTCCCCATCCATTCGAAAGCGTTGCGCCAAGTGCAAAGTGGTGCGTCGCAAAGGCAGAGTGTACGTGATCTGCGAAAACCCCAAGCACAAGCAGCGACAGGGATAATAGGTGAATCATGGCTCGTATTGAAGGCGTTGACCTCCCCCGCAACAAGCGGGTTGAAATTGGCCTGACGTATTTGTTTGGCGTCGGCCTTACGCGCTCGCAGGAAATTCTTGCGGCGACCAAGATTAATCCGGACACCCGCGTCAAGGACTTGACCGAGAGCGAGGCGGCCGCGATTCGTGAATACATCCAAAAACACTACACGGTGGAGGGCGACCTGCGCCGCGAAGTGCAAATGAATATCAAGCGCCTGATCGAGATCGGCTCGTACCGCGGCCTGCGCCATCGCCGCAACCTGCCGACGCGCGGCCAGCGCTCGCGCACCAACGCGCGCGTCCGCAAAGGCCCTAAGAAGACCGTTGCCGGCCGCGGCCGCCGCAAGGGCGGAAAGAAATAACAGGAGAGAAACGACATGGCTCAAAGTGTTCGTTCCACCCGCCGCGCCGCCGGCGCCAAGAAGGGCAAGCGCGCCCTGTCCGCCGGGCAGGTGCACGTTTTCGCCTCCTTCAACAATACCATTGTGACCATCACTGATACGCAGGGCAACACGGTGGCTTGGGGCAGCGCCGGTTCGGCCGGATTCAAAGGCTCGCGTAAAAGCACGCCTTTTGCCGCCCGTCTCGCCGCCGAGCAGGCCGTGAAGGCCGCCCAGCAGTTGGGCATTCAGGAAGTGGACCTGTTCGTGAAAGGCCCCGGCCCGGGACGCGAGAACGCCATTCGCGCCGTTCAGGCCGCGGGGTTGAAGGTTCGTTCCATTAACGACATCACCCCCGTTCCCCACAATGGTTGCCGGCCTCCCAAGAAGCGCCGCGTGTAGTCAAGAGGTAGTACCATATGTCGAAATACATTAGTCCGGTTTGTAAACTTTGCCGGCGCGAAGGCGAGAAGCTCTATCTAAAAGGCGAGCGTTGTTACACGCCCAAGTGCGCCATCGAACGACGCTCCTACGCGCCCGGCCAGCACGGCAAGACTGGTTCGCGCAACACTGCCAGCCGCACGGGGCGTGAGTCTGACTTCGCCCGCCAGTTGCGCGCCAAGCAGAAGGCCCGCCGCATTTACGGCATTCTCGAGCGGCAGTTCCGCCGCTACGTCGAGACTGCCTCCGCGCGCCACGGCATCACAGGCCTCAACCTGTTGCAGATCCTCGAGTCCCGTTTGGATAACATTGTCTTCCGTCTCGGTTTCGCCAGCAGTCGTTCGCAAGCGCGCCTGCTCGTGACCCACGGACATTTCACCGTCAACGGACGTCGCACCGACGTTCCCTCCATGATCCTCAAGGAAGGCGACGTGGTCGGTCTGCGCGAAGGCTCGCGCGGCTTGAACTACTTCAAGAATTTGGCCGAAACCGTCGAGAAACGCGCCACGCCCTCCTGGCTGGCCCGCGACTTCAAGAAGATGGACGGCAAAGTGGAACGCCTGCCCGAACGCGCCGAAATTGACGGCAGTCTCAATGAACAGCTGATCGTCGAGTACTACTCGCGACGCTAATTGGCCTGGCTTGAACCGGCCGGTATCCTGTGCCTGCCGGTTCTTTGCCCTACTCTGTATCTACAGGGAGAGGTGAACCGTGACGAGTATCACGAACATGGTCATGCCGAAGATCGAGCGCGAAGCAGAGGCTCGCAATTACGGCAAATTCATCATCAGCCCGCTGGAGCGCGGTTACGGCGTGACGGTGGGCAACGCCTTGCGCCGCGTCCTGCTTTCCTCGCTGGACGGCGCGGCGGTGACCTCCATCCGCATCGTGGATGTTTTGCATGAATTCAGCGACATCCCCGGCGTGCGCGAAGACGTCATCCAGGTCACGTTGCAAATCAAGCAACTGCGTATGAAACTGGACGGCATGGATAGCGCCCGCATGCACCTCGAGGTGCGCGGCGAAGGCACCGTCACCGCGGCGGACATCATTACCCCGCCCGAGGTGGAGATCGTCAACCCCGATCTCTACCTCTTTACCGTGGACAACCCCAAAGCCAAACTCGACATCGAGTTCACGGTGGAGCGCGGCCGCGGCTATTCCCCAGCCAACGAACGCTCCGGGCACACCCCCATCGGCGAACTGCCGGTGGACGCCATCTACAGCCCGGTCAAGCGCGTCAACTGGGAAGTTGGGTCGGCGCGCGTCGGCCAAAGCACCAACTACGACAAGTTGACGTTCGAAATCTGGACCGACGGAACGGTCTCGCCGGAACGCTCGTTGAGCGCCGCGGCGCGTACCCTCATCGAACATCTGCGTTTCATCGCCGGCGTCAGTGAGGAGACCCTCACCATCTCGGTGGAAAAAGAGATTGGCGGAAGCCGCCTCACCAGCGAAGTGGCCGAGACCCCTGTGGAGGCCCTCGACCTTTCGGTGCGCGTCTTCAACTCGCTCAAGCGCACAGGCATCACCACCGTCGGCGACGTGCTCGAACTCCTCGAAAAGGGCGAGCAGGCCGTCATGTCCATTCGCAACTTCGGCGAAAAGAGTCTCGATGAGCTCCGCCAGAAAATGCGCGAAAAGGGCTACCTCAAAGACGACAACAATTCATCGGAGTAATTCGAAATGCGACATCAAGTTTCCGGTTACAGACTCGGCCGCGCCAAGGGCGCCCGTATTGCCCTGCGTCGAACCCTTATCAAACAATTCTTCACCCACGAGCGCATCCAGACCACCAAGGCCAAGGCCGCGGCCATCCGCGGCGAGGCCGAGCGGCTGATCACCATTGCCCGCAACAGCGCCGACAAGGATGAGACCGCCAAGGTGAACGCCCGCCGCATCGTTTCGGCCCGCCTCGGCGGCAACGATCTGACCAAGCGTCTCTTCGATGAGATTGCCCCGCGCTTCGCCACCCGTCCCGGCGGCTACACCCGCGTTCTCAAACTCGGCCCCCGCAAGGGCGACTCGGCGGACATGGTGATCTTGGAGTTGGTGGAAGAATAGCCAGTTATCAGTAATCAGTGATCAGTCTTCAATACTGAACACTGATTACTGATGACTGATCACTGAACGTGGCACGTTACCAGTTGATCCTCGCCTACGACGGCACGAACCTGAAAGGCAGTCAGAGGCAGGCCAAGAAGCGGACGGCCCAGGGCGAGCTCGAACATGCCCTGCAGACTCTCGGCTGGACGGGGCGTTCGGTCCTCATCGCCGGGCGCACCGACAGCGGAGTCCACGCCGAAGGGCAATCGGTCGCGCTGGACCTTGAATGGGCTCATGGCCCACTCGCCTTGCGCGACGCCCTGAACGCCAACCTGCCTCCCGACCTGGCCGTGCGCGCAGCGCGTGAAGTTTCCCCGGACTTCCACCCGCGCTTCGACGCCGCGTCCCGCCGTTACCGTTACCGCCTCTTCTGCGACCCCGTCCGCGACCCGTTACGCGAACGCGTCGCCTGGCGAATATCGGGCGATATGAACGAAAGCATGCTCGACAAGGTCGCGTCCCTTTTTGTGGGGACGCGCGATTTCGCCGCCTTCGGTTCGCCCACCAGCAAGAATGGCTCCACGGTGCGGACGGTAACGCTCGCCCGATGGACCAGGTTCGGGAACGAGTGGCAGTTCGAGGTCCAGGCTGACGCGTTTTTGTATCGGATGGCGCGGCGGCTGGTCTTTGTGCAAGTCGCGGTCGCGCAGGGCCGAATCAAAATCGAGTCTGTGCGCGAGGCGTTGGAGAGGCAAGTCCCTCTCATCGCCGGGCTGGCTCCCGCATGTGGCCTGAGCCTGGTCGAAGTGACGTACGCGGATCAACAAAAAAATCGTAAATCGTAAATCGAAAATCGAAAATTGTAAGCGGAGTAGCGATGTTCAAGTCATACTATCCAAAAGAAGACGAGCTGACGCACGATTGGTTCGTGGTGGACGCCCAGGGCGAAACCTTGGGGCGCCTGGCCACGCGCATCGCGCACGTGATGCTCGGAAAGCACAAACCCACCTTCACACCGGGCGTGGCCGTCGGCGATTACGTCATCGTGTTGAACGCCGGCAACGTGTCCGTGACCGGCACCAAAACCAACAGCCGCCTGAACACCAAACGGTATTACCGCCATTCCGGTTATCCCGGCGGCATCAAATCCATTTCCCTGCGCGACCAGTTGCAGACGCGGCCCGACCGCGCCATTCGCGCCGCGGTGTGGGGCATGTTGCCGCACAACCGCATGGGACGTTCCCTGCTCAAGCGCCTGAAGATCTACGGCGGCGCCGAGCATCCGCACACATCGCAAAACGTGCAACCCCTGCCGTAGAAAGGAATGGTAACGATGTCTGTTCAGTATTATGAAGGCGTTGGCCGCCGCAAGGAAAGCACCGCCCGCGTGCGCTTGATGAGCGGTTCGGGCTTGTTTACCGTCAACGAAAAAGAAGCCGAGGCTTACTTCACCCGCCTGGGCGACCTGCAAGCCATCCTCGCGCCGCTGGCAGCCGCGGGACAGAACCCGAAGACCTACGACATCACCGTCACTGTCGAAGGCGGCGGCGTCACCGGCCAAACCTCGGCGGTGCAACTGGGCCTGGCCCGCGCCCTCGTGAAGATCAACGGCGACTGGAGTTCCACCATGCGCAAGGGCGGCTTCCTGACCCGCGACGCCCGCATCAAGGAACGCAAGAAACCCGGCCTCAAGCGCGCCCGCAAGGCTCCCACCTACACCAAACGCTAATCAGTGTCGGGTGTCACGTGTCAGGTGTCACGTGGCGTTTGAAATTGTAGACGTAATGCGCGACGAAAGTTTCGCATTACGTTTTACGTTTAAGAGGATTGACCCATGGACTTTTCCCTCGTCCCCTCCATCTTCGCGACCCTTCGCCTCGACCTGCCCTCGCGCCTGGTTCTGCTCGACGCGCGGACGCTGATCGACGCGCATGTTCCCCCGTTCCCGCCCGACCTGCCCGCGCTCCTCACCGATGTGGTCTCGCCCGAACTCGCCGCGCACGTTCGCGAGGTGTTGCTGGCGGCATATCCGAGCGAGCATGAGGTAATCTTGACCAACTCAGGAAATCTTGACACAAAGGCACAAAGTCACGAGGAAACGAAGGAAAAAAACTTCCCTGGCGCCGCCCGCCAGGGCAGGTGTGTGTCTTTGAGTCTTCGTGACTTCGTGTTTGAAGAGAGTGTACTATCTGCCTGCCTCTACATTCCGCCTCTCCCCGAAGGGACCTCCTTCGAGACCTTCCACGAGATCGTTGCCCATCTGCGCGCGCCGGAGGACGGCTGTCCTTGGGACAAGGAACAGACTCACCAATCGCTGCGTACGCACCTGTTGGAGGAATCCTACGAGGCGTTGGCCGCCCTCGACGCGGGCGACATCGCCTCCATGCGCGAGGAATTCGGCGACCTGTTGTTGCAGGTCGTGTTGCACGCGCAGATTGCCAGGGAGGCGAGGGAGTTCACGCTGACCGACGTGGTGAAGGGCATTCACGACAAGATCGTCCGCCGCCATCCGCACGTATTTGGCGATTTGGAATTGGAGGGGGTGGAGGGGGTGTTGGCGAATTGGGAGAGGTTAAAAGAAAAAGAAAGAGGAAAGAAGAAAGAGGATAAGGGATTGTTGGACGGCGTCCCTGTGATCCTGCCTGCTTTGAACCAGGCTCAGGAATACCAGGCGCGTGCGGCGCGCGTGGGATTCGACTGGCCGGAGATCGAGGGGGTGCTGGAAAAGATCGCGGAGGAGATCGAGGAGGTCAAACACGCCAACGACGAAACCCAACTCGTGGAAGAAATCGGCGACCTGCTCTTCGCGCTGGTCAACCTGGCGCGCTGGAAGAAGGTGGACGCCGAGTCCGCGCTGCGGGGGACGAATATGAAATTCAAGAAGAGATTTGGGTATGTCGAGCAGGGCGCGAAGAAAGAGGGTCGGAGTCTCTCGGATATGTCGCTGGAGGAGATGGATGGGCTGTGGGAGGAGGCGAAGAGGGAGAGGAGGTAATTGCTTACTCGCACCGAAACCGTCCAATCGCCTCCTGGAACAGACTTTCGGCTTGGGCGCTATCCGGCGTGTAGACTTTCCACGCGAAGACGCGGTCGCCGCAGACCCAGGAGGCCGCGCCTCCGAAGGGGAGGTTGGGGCTGATGATGGTGGCGATGGGGACGTAGATCACGTTCAGGTTGCGGATCAGTTGCACATCCATGTTTCCGGCGCGGGTGTCGAGATTGTCGGCCAGAATGGTGTCGAGCAGGAATTGGGAGTCTGTGGCGCCGGGGGAGTGGAGCCAGATCACGTAGATGACGATCAGCGGATTTTCGTTGTAGCCGGTCAATTCGCCGCTCTCGTAGGAACTAGGGAATTGCGCGCTCTCGATGGCCTTCTTGTCCATGAAATTGAGATAGTCGGGATGCCCGATGCAGAAACCGTATTCACAAAAGAGTCCGCTAAGGGAGAAGAGAGTGGCGGCGGGGCGCGGCGGCTGGGTCGGCGCGAGGGTGGGCGAGGGCAGCGCGGCGAGGGTCGCGGCGACGGCTTGGCGGATCAGCGCGTTGGGGTCGGGGGTGGGAGTCGCTGTGAGGGAGCAGGCGGTCAGAGATGAAAAGAGCAGGCATAGGGTCAGGAGGCGAAGCGAGGGTTTGGTCATGCCGGTATTTTATCCGATTCCCGATGACATTCGTCACTATTGACGAGTCGCCCGTCCTCTTTTATAGTGCGGCTATCCCCACCCCCCTGGGGGGGGTAAGAGAACGAGACGAGACGCGTTCCGAGTGAAAGAGGTTCTCATGGAAAACGACAACACCCTCCGCCGATTGAAGACCGTGGAAGGCCACCTGCGCGGCGTGATCCGCATGGTGGAGGAGGACGCATATTGCATTGACGTGATCCGCCAGATTCAGGCAGTGGAGGCCGCGCTGAACAAGGTAAGCGCCAGGATTTTGGAGGATCACCTGAATTCCTGCGTTATCACGGCCATCAAAGGCGACGACAAGAAGGAACGCGAGCGCGTGTTGAAGGAAATCAGCGAAGTGTTTGAGATGTCCACGAAAGTCTGATAGTCACATAGTCGCGTAGTCGGATAGTCGCATTGTTGCTAATCCAACGAAGATGTAGCGCAATTTGCCAAATTGCGCCCAGTAAATTACCAATCACCGGTTACCAATTACCAAAAAGGAGTTTCCCCCATGACCACAGTAACCTATACCGTTCCCGCCATCCACTGCGGACATTGCACCCACACCATCGAAATGGAAGTGGCTGAATTGCAAGGCGTCCAGTCTGTGAAAGCGGAACAGGATTCCAAGAAAGTAACCATCACCTTCGACGCTCCTGCGGACGAATCCAAGATCAAGGCGCTGCTGGCTGAGATCAACTATCCCGCTGAAGGTTTGATTGCCCTGTAATCGAAAAGACGGTACACGGATTACACGGATTACACGGATTTTACGGATGACACGGATTTATTTTAAAAAATCCGTGAAATCTCTTTTTCCGTGTAATCCGTGTACAAAGGTTTTGAATGCCCGAATCCAAACAACTCACTCTCCCCATCACCGGCATGACCTGCGCGAACTGCGTCGCGACCGTGGAGCGCAATCTCAAGAAGCTCGACGGCGTGACGGGCGCGGTGGTCAACCTTTCGTCCGAACGCGCCACCGTGGACTTCGACGCGGCCAAGCTGGGCATGCCCGACCTGATCGCCCGCGTCCAACGCGCGGGGTACGGAGTCGCGACCGGCGAAGCGGACCTCATCATCAAGCGCCTCTCGGACAACAACGACGCGACGCGCCTCGAAAAGGTTCTTGCCAAACTCGAAGGCGTAATGGAAGCGCACGTGACCTTCGCCGCCGAGAAGGCGCGCGTCAAATATGTGCCGACCATTGTCACGCAGGCCGAACTTCGCCGCGCGGTTTCGTCCGCGGGCTTCGAGGCGGTGGAACTGGGCGGGGAGGCGGAGGACGCCGAGGCCAAAGCGCGCGAGCATGAGATCAACGAACAACGCCGCTTGCTGACCATCGGCTTGATCTTCACTGTCCCGCTTTTTCTGCTCTCGATGGGCAAGGATTTCGGCTTGCTTCCCGCGTTCTTTTATACGGGCACAGCCATGGAGGGGATGCGCGACGCGCAACCCTGGTTCAGCTGGCTGATGTTGGCGCTGGCTTTGCCGGTGCAATTTTATGTGGGTTGGCAGTATTATGTGGGCGCGTTCAAGGCGTTGCGAAACAAGTCCGCCAATATGGATGTGCTGATCGTAATGGGTTCCTCGGCGGCGTTCTTCTATTCCCTGCCGATTACCTTCGGCTGGCTGATGGGACACGTCTATTTCGAAACGGCCGCGGTCATCATCACGCTCATCAAACTTGGAAAATTCCTGGAAGCGCGCGCCAAGGGACGCACCTCCGAGGCGATCAAAAAACTAATGGGCCTGCGCGCCAAAACCGCCCGCGTCGTGCGTGACGGGTTCGAGGCGGAAGTTCCCGTGGATGCGGTGCGCGTCGGGGATATTGTTCTCGTCAAACCCGGCGAGACGATTCCCGTGGACGGCGCGGTGGTGGACGGACGTTCGGCGGTGGATGAGTCCATGCTGACGGGCGAGTCGCTGCCCGTGGAAAAGAAGCCTGGCGACCCGGTCATTGGCGCGACGCTCAATAAACTGGGCTTGCTCAAATTCGAGGCGACAAAAGTTGGTAAAGAGACCGCCCTGGCGCAGATCATCAAATTGGTGGAAGACGCGCAGGGAAGCAAGGCTCCCATCCAGAAACTGGCCGACCAAGTCTCTGCCGTCTTCGTTCCCATCGTCATCGTAATTGCCCTTCTCACTTTCGCGGGCTGGTATTTCATCGCTCCCCAAATTACCAATTACCAATTACCCGATTCCCGCTTCACCACTGCGCTTATTAATATGGTGGCCGTCCTCGTCATCGCCTGTCCCTGCGCGATGGGACTCGCCACCCCCACCGCCGTCATGGTTGGCACGGGCAAAGGCGCGGAGATCGGAATTTTATTCCGCAACAGCGAAGCGTTGGAGCGGGCAGGCAAAGTCTCGGTTGTTGTGCTTGATAAAACGGGGACAATCACGAAGGGTCAGCCAGCAGTGACGGACATAGTGATCAGTGATCAGTCATCAGTCATCAGTAGCAAGGTCACTGATCACTGGTCACTGATGACTGATGACTTATTGCGCTTGGCGGCCTCTGTCGAAAAAGGAAGCGAACATCCGCTCGGCGAGGCGATTTGGGCCGAGGCCACCACGCGCGGGTTGACGCTGGCGGAACCGGCCGGTTTCAAAGCAGAGGCCGGGCTCGGGGTGCAAGCCGAGGTCGAAGGAAGAAGCGTGATCGTGGGGAACAAGAGAATGTTCGAGGCGAAGGAAATCGCGTTGGGCAATCTAGTGTCCGAGGTGTCGCGTCTGCAATCCGAGGCCAAGACCGCCATGCTCGTCGCGGTGGACGGCGTGGCCGCGGGCGTCATCGCCGTCGCGGACACCATCAAAGACTCGTCCAAAGACGCGATTGCCGACCTCCACAAAATGGGTTTGAAGGTCGCGATGATCACCGGCGACAATCAAAAAACCGCCGAAGCCATCGCGAGCCAAGTCAACGTGGACACTGTTCTCGCAGAAGTTTTGCCAGATGGAAAAGCAAACGAAGTGAAGAAGTTGCAGTCGAAAGTCGAAGGTCGAAAGTCGGGCGACCTTCGACCTTCGACCTTCGACCAGATCGTCGCGATGGTCGGCGACGGCGTGAACGACGCGCCCGCCCTCGCCCAAGCCGACGTAGGTCTCGCGATCGGAACGGGAACCGACGTGGCCATGGCCGCCGCGCCCGTGACCCTGATGAGCGGCGACCTGCGCGGCGTGTCGCGCGCCATCCTCCTTTCACGCAAGACGCTCGGCACGATCAAACAAAATTTGTTCTGGGCGTTTTTCTACAATGTGATGTTGATCCCCGCCGCGGCGCTCGGCTACCTCAATCCCATGCTCGCCGCCGGCGCGATGGCGTTTAGCAGCGTCTTCGTGGTGAGTAATAGTTTGAGACTGAGAAGGCAGAGGATTTGACGATGAACAAGTCGCAAAAACCATCCTCCGTCGGTCCCGTCGTTCTGGTCACTCTCGGCGTCGTGCTGATCGCCGCCGCGTTCGCGTTGATCGCCTTCCAGCCCAGCGACGCGCAAACCATCGAATCCGCTTCCACGATCTGGGGGCAGATCGGGGTCGCCTTCGTCACCGGTCTCACCACTGGCGGCCTCAGTTGCCTCGCCGTGCAAGGCGGACTCCTGGCAGGTTCGCTGGCGCATCAAGTGGAACAAGACCTCGCCGCGCAACGGTCCAGGGTTCACTTGAATCGGCGCGGCAAGAAAGTGGAACGCGTCGACGCGCCGCGCGCGAACTCGGCCTTCCCAATCCTCCTCTTCCTCCTCGCCAAACTCGCGGCCTACACCCTCCTCGGCGCGCTACTGGGCTGGTTGGGTTCGCTCCTCTCGCTCAGCCCCGTCGCCCGCGCCGCGCTGATGATCGCCATCGGCGTGTTCATGATTGGCAACGCCTTGCGCATGTTCAACGTTCATCCGATCTTCCGTTACTTTTCCGTCGAGCCGCCCAAGTTCATCACGCGCTACATTCGTCGCGCCGCGAAAAGTAGGGATGAGGCTCGCCCTCATCCTGATGGGTCTCGCGCCCGTCCCGATATGGTCACGCCTCTCTTCCTCGGCGCGCTCACCGTCTTCATCCCCTGCGGCGTGACGCAAGCCATGATGGCCACCGCCCTCGGCACGGGCAGCGCGTTGATGGGCGCCGCGCTCATGTTCGCCTTCACGCTCGGCGCAAGTCCTGTCTTTTTCCTCCTCGCCTGGCTGACGACCGAACTCGGCGCGCGTCTCGAAAAATTCTTCATGCGATTTGTCGCCGCGGTTGTTTTGATTCTCGGACTTGTGACGATGAACAGCGGACTCAACCTGATCGGCTCCCCGCTCTCGTTCAACAACCTGACCCGCGGCGGGCTTGCCTCCTCCCCAAGCGGATTCGACCCCGATCAACCCTTGGACGCCGACGGCTCGTTGACCCTAAACGTTCAAAACCAGGGTTATTTCCCTCACACCCTGCGCGCCGCCGCAAACACCGACTTTATCCTCAATCTCGTCACGAAAGAAACCTACTCCTGCGCCCGCGACTTTGTCATCCCGGATTTGAACTACTACCAACTCCTGCCCGCCACCGGCACGGTGCAAGTAAACATCCCCGCTCAACCCGCAGGCGCGCGTCTCCCCTTTACGTGTTCGATGGGCATGTACACCGGGGTGATCGTGTTTGAATAACCAGGAGAACCCATGCTCAAGCAAACCTTCCGCGTCGAAGACATGACCTGCGCCAACTGCGCCATGAAACTCGAATCCCTCGAAGACACCCTCGACGGCGTGAAAGAGGTCAACGCCAGTTACCACAAACTGACGATGACCATCGTCTACGATGAGTCCAAACTCACCCCCGACCAGATCATCGCCGCGGTGAAAAAGAAAGGTTACACCGCCGTCCCCGCCTAAACGTAGACTCCCCGTCCATTGGATGGGGAGCCTTTTATCCGCGCTCGTTCGTGTCGCGCGCAATTTCAGATCTCCAATATTTCAAGCAGCGGCTCGAATTCCTGCAGCAGCCACTCGAAGGTGGGCGGACGCGGCGGTTGGTGATAGGGAAGGGTAAACTGTCGCATGGTCAGGTCCGGAAAGTGGTCGCGCACGAAGCGTTCGGTGTGGTCATAGGAGAGCAAATCGTCGTAGACCGACATCCCGAAATAACAAGGCAGGTCGAATTGCGGACGCGCGGGGCGATAGTCCATCGTGAAGATTTCCTCCACGGTGTAGGCTAGCACGTCGAGAGTCGAGGCGGGAATCTGAAGCGCGTTCTTGCTTCGCAAAATGCTCGGATTCACGTTCATGAATTTGCTCAGGGCCAGGATCAACGCGCCCTCCAACGCGGACGTGTTCATCAGTTTGTACATCCCCTTTTGAACGGAGGAATGTTTCATCGCGCGCGCCGCCATGCGGAAGGCCGATTTGTGCGGCGAAGAAAAACGCAACGCGCGCTGGCTCACGCAAGGCGAAAGCAGGATGACGCGGTCAATGCGATCCTGCAGATGTTCGAGCGTGCGCAGGGCCAATAACCCGCCAAAGGAAAACCCCATCAGGTTGAAACGCTCGTAGCCGAGTTTGTTCGCCAACGCTTCCACGGTGGCAGGCACGAACTCGCTTTTGAATTTTTCGGGATACGGCGTGGATCTGCCGTGGCCGGGCAACTCGAAAAAATGCGCGGTGAAACGCAAGCCCATGAACTGCGCCAGCGGCAACCACTGCCGAATGAGCGACACCGTGGCCGGGACGATGATCAGCGGCGGCCCTTCGCCGCACCGGACGGTGTGCAGGCGCGTGCCGGGCAGGTCGTAATCTTCAAAATGCGGTTCGGGCGCTTTACAGGTAGCGATAAAATTTGGCGCAGGTAGCATACCTATTATTTTCCTCTGGGAGAGTGTTTTATAAACCAGGATTCACCACAGATAAAAACGGATGAACACAGATGAATTGATCATCAATGAAAACACCGAAGAAATCATCCTGAAATCCATTTTATCTGTGTTTATCTGTGGTTGGAACGAATTTCAAAACAACTCACGGGTGGATTGGGTTATACTCGCAAGAAACCCGTTTTCTGCGCTTGCAGAATTTTCCTGCTTGATCGGAGAGAAAACGGGTTTCTGTACCGAGAAGCTATGTCCCGCTATTTTACCCCCTCCGAAGCCAACCAAGCCCTCCACATTCTCCGCCCGTGGATGGAGGAAATCCTCCGCATCCGCGCCGGCGTCCTGGCGCGCCGCCCCGACCTCTGGCCGGCCATCCAAAAATCCGTCGGGAATGGCGGGAGCGCCGAGCTCAGCCGTCTCTTCGTGGATTTCGATCGCCTCGACAAACTCGTGCATCGCATCCAGGATCTGGGCGTGCGCATCAAGGATATCAACGCCGGGCTGATGGACTTTCCCGCCCTCCACGAAGGCCGCGAGGTCTACCTCTGCTGGCGCTACGGCGAACCGCGCGTCGAATTCTGGCACGACATTCAATCCGGCTTCTCGGGCCGGCGGCCGATTGATTGGCGCTAAATGAAACGCGGCATCCCGCAATACGTCACCCCCATGCTTCAATTTCTCCTCGGCATCCTCGTCTATCACGAAGAATTCGACCAGACCCGACTGATCGGCTTTGGCATTGTCTGGATCGCGCTCATCATCTTCTGGGTGGAAAACTACCTGTCCAATCGCAACCCTGTTCCTCGTATTCCCGAATCGGGAGAAGGCTAATGAAACTCCTCTTCATTGGCGGCACGGGACTGATCAGTTCCGCCTGCTCCGAACTCGCCCTCCAACGCGGCCACGAACTCTTTCTGCTGAACCGCGGCCACGCGACCAAGTACCCCCTCCCCGCGGGCGCGACTCTCCTGCGCGCCAACCTCCACGCCGACGAATCGCTTCTTGCGGACCTCGTAGCGGCTCGCCGTTTCGACGCGGTAGTGGACTTTCTCGCGTTCACCCCCGCCGACATCGAACGCGACCTGCGTCTCTTTCGCGGCAAGACGGATCAATTCATTTTCATCTCCTCCGCCAGCGCCTACCAAAAACCGCCCCGGCATTATCTCATCACCGAAGAGACTCCGTTGGAGAATCCTTTTTGGCAATACTCGCGCGACAAGATCGCCTGCGAGACGCGCTTGATGAAAGCCTATCGTGATGAGGGATTCCCCGTCACCATCGTCCGTCCCTCGCTGACATACGGCCCCTCGCAAATTCCCATCCTCGGCGCGAGTTGGTCGCATCCCTACACCCTTGTGGACCGCATCAAGCGCGGCCAAAAGGTCATCGTCCCCGGCGACGGAACCTCGCTCTGGGTCCTCACTTGGAACGCGGACTTCGCCAAAGGTCTGCTCGGCCTGCTCGGAAACCCGCAGGTCGTTGGCGAAGCCTTTCACATCACCTCCGATGAAGTGTTGACCTGGAATCAAATTTTCCTCGAACTCTACGCGGCTATCGGGGTTAAGCCGAACCTCGTTCATGTCCCCTCCGATTTGATCGTGGCCTACAATCCCTCCGAGCGCGGCTCGCTCATCGGCGACAAGATTCACAGCGCCGTGTTCGATAACAGCAAGATCAAACGCTTTGTCCCCGATTTCAACTGCGAGGCGATATGGAGCGAGGGCGTCCGCCGGTCGCTTCGCTGGTTCGAGGAGGACGCGTCCCGCCGGACGATTGACGAGGCGATGAACGCCACGTGGGACAAAATCATAGCCGGTTACGGACGCGCGTTCCCGTGAACCGCGGATGCGTCGCGCCTAACTCTCAGAGGGGCAAGGCGCGACGCGTTTTTTATCCCTTGACTCTCCTCCTACTGGAGGTTGTATAACACCCTGCAGAGGCCTTCAGAATGATCCGTATCGGAGACTTTTCCAAACTCAGCCGCATTCCGGTCAAGACGCTTCGCTACTACGACGAGGTCGGCCTGCTCAAGCCCGTCCACGTGGACAACTTCACGGGCTATCGTTACTACGATCACGGGCAGGCGGCGCGCCTGAACCGCATCCTGGCCCTCAAGGATTTGGGATTCTCGCTCGAGCAGATTCGCGAACTGCTGGACGCGGGACTCTCCGCCGAGAAAATGCGCGGGATGCTGATCCTGCGCGAAAGCGAGATCCGGCAAAAGGTCCAGGAGGAAGCGGAGCGGTTGGCGCGGGTGGAGTCGCGGTTGAGACAGATCGAACAGGAGAATGCTATGTCCAAGTACGATGTGGTCGTCAAACATATCGAAGCGTTCAAGGTCGCTTCGGTGCGCGGGGTGGTCCCCACTCCGCCGGAGCAGGGAAGTCTGTGGGGCGAGTTGGAGGGGTATCTCGCCGCGCAACGCGTGCGCTCTCAGGGTCCGTGCCTGAGCCTGTACCACGACGAGGAGGCGAAAGAACGCGATTGGGACATCGAGGTATGCGAGGCGGTGGGCGAGGATGTGAAAGCGTCCGCGCGCGTAAAAGTGTGGAACCTGCCTGACGCGCCGACGATGGCCTGCGTTGTTCATCATGGCCCGTTCGTCACGATCGGCGAGGCCTACGACGCGTTGTTGAAGTGGGTGAGCGAGAACGGCTACCACGTGACCGGGCCGGCGCGCGAGGTGTATCTCAAAGCCGCCACGCGCGGGAGCCAAACCGACCCCGACACCGTAACCGAGATCCAGTTCCCGGTGGCGAAGTAAAGAAGAAGTCCCCGTCGTGTGGCGGGGACTTTGACTTAATCTGCGCTGGCGGAGGCGGGTTGCGCGGTTTCCCGTTTGGGTAGATAGAACAGGCTGGCGATAAAGGCGAGTAACATGATCGCCGCGCCGGTGATGAAGGGATAACCCAGGTTGATGTCGAGCGCCTTGCCAGCCCATAACGGCCCGACGATGCGGCCCAGGCTCATGTAGGCGTTGCTGAGTCCCATGGCCGCGCCCTGCCCGAGGTTCGCGCGTTTCGAGGTGAGGGAGGCGACGCCGGGCCGTAACATGGAGTTGCTCAGGACGAAGAATCCGCATGTCGCGAGCACCCATCCCAGATCCGGCGCGGCCAGCATGGAGAGGAATCCGAACACGCTGGCGATGAGCGAAACCTTAATGACCGACGCGTCGCCGTAACGCCGGGTGGCAAATCCGGTCAACGCTCCCTGGACGATGGCCGAAACCAGCCCAACAACGCCCATGATCAGGCCGATGGTGGGCGGGTCGAAGTCGTATCGCTTTTGGGCATAGAGGCCGAAGATGCCCTCGAAATTGGTGAGGGCAAAGTTATGCAGGAAGGCCAGGATGAGCAGGAACCCGATCGGGCCGAAAAGCGATTTCCACATCAGTCCGAGGTTGAGGCCGCGAATGCGATGTTCCGGGCCGGCGCGCAGTTCGAGCGGCAGCGACTCGGGCAGGAAGACCCAGATCAGGCCCATCGCGACGAGCGAGGCTCCCGCCGCGAAGAAGAACGGGGCCTGGAGTGAAATTTCGCTCATCCCGCCGCCGATGGCCGGCCCGAAGACCATGCCCACGCCAAAGGCCGCGCCCACGATGCCCATTCCGCCGCCGCGCCCGCGTTCGTCGGTGCTGTCGCTGATGAAGGCCATGGCGGTGGGTAGGGTGGCCGAGGAAAGGATGCCTGACAGGGCGCGCGCCGCGAATAATACGCTGTAATTTTCCGCGAAACCCATCAGGGTCATGCTCGCCATGTTGCCGAACGCGCCGATGAGCAACACCGGCTTGCGTCCGATGCGATCCGAGAGACTGCCCCACACCGGGGAAAAGAGGAACTGCATGAGCGAGAAGATCGCCATGAGCCAGCCCATCTCCACGCCTCCGCCGCCGAAGCGTTCCACGTAGAAGGGGATGATGGGAATGATGATGCCGAAGCCGAGCATGACGACGACGAGGGTGAAGAAGAGGATAACGAGGTTGCGGTTTTTGAACATGGGAGGGATTATATCAACGGATATGGAAACGGACTTGATCGCGGATTCACAGGGCGCGTTAAAAAGTTGTTAGCCGCCGGAGTCCAAAGTCTCCCGACTTGGCGGCAAAATCGGGATGCAGAACGTTGCAATCCGCTTATCAATATGAGAAGGAGGAAAAGGGAAGTTGCCGGGACGCGGAGGCGCCAGGCTGAGGTAAAGGAATCTGTTTCGGTTCAAGCCCGGACTTTGGGATGGATCGTATGCCCCCAGTTTTCCAATTCACGGAGGATATTTCCGACCAGCGGTTCAACCAGCGCGGCGAGGATGGGGGAGAGGTCGAGTCCGATCTCGATGGTCTCCGGTTGGATGCCCCACAGAACGATGTTGGGAGGCGTTGTGCCGCGCAGTTTGGCGGCGGCGAGCATGTCTGGCACGCCGATCTGGTGGGGGGAAACCTTCATAGAGAGGAAAGCCGGCGCCTCGTCATTGGCGAGGCGCAGGAGATGACCGGGTTCGCGGTTCGCTTGGACAGCATCCACGATGAGCAGGTTTGGCACGCCCTCCAGGTAAAACAGGAGATCCATACCCAGCGTTCCCCCATCCAGGATTTGGACCTCCTCCGGTATTTCGTAGTTTTGAACCAGACGCTCGACCACGTGCACGCCGATGCCTTCGTCGGACATGAGCGTGTTTCCCACTCCGAGGACGAGCGTCTGGGTTTTGACGGATTCAGCCACTATTTGTCCGGGCTGAGGCGGATAAGCGGCGCGGGCATGTGGTCCGCCGCCTGGAACGTGACCTGGTTGATCTCGTGGCCGTTCACGTCCAACAGGTGGACGCCGCAGGCCATGCACGGATCGAACGAGTGGATGGTGCGCAGGACTTCGAGCGGCATCTTCTCGTCCGCGATGGGCGTGCCGATCAGCGCGGACTCGTACGGGCCGGCCTGTCCCTTGGCGTCGCGCGGCGAACAGTTCCACGTGCTGGGGACGATGGCCTGGTAGTTCTCGATCTTGCCGTCCTTGATTTTGATCCAGTGACCGAGCGCGCCGCGCGGGGCTTCGGTGTGACCCCAGCCTTCGGCTTCAGCCGGCCAGTTTTTCGGGTCCCACAGTTCGTTGGCGTGGATGTCGGTATCGCCGGCGGCGATGCTGGCAACCAGTTCGTCGGTCCAGGTTTCGAGCATTTCGGCGGTGACGACCGTCTCGATGCAGCGGGCGGCGGTGCGACCAAGCGTGGAGAAGAGAACCTCCGCGCCGAGGGTCGCGCCGGCGGCTTTGCTCAATTCGCCAAGCACGAAGTCCACCGTCTCTTTGACGCGCTTGTGTCCGCTGGCGTAGGCCACCAACATGCGCGCCAGCGGGCCGACTTCCATTGGATGGTCAAGGACGCGCGGGGCTTTCATCCAGGTGTATTTGCCATCGGTGTTGAGGAAGTTGTAGGGCGGGTTGGGGCCGGTGTAGTTCGGTTCGGTTTCGCCTTCCCAGGGATGCAGACTCACGATATCACCCTTTTTGTACTCGTACCACGAGTGAGTGACGTACTCGCTGATCTCGTTGTGGTCGAGCGGGTAAACCTTGCTCAAATCCTTGCCGAGGATGTAGCCGGAGGGAAGCCATTGACTGCCATCGGCGTTGTCGAAATCGCCGTAGGACAGGAAATTGCCCACGCCGCCGCCGATGCCGGCCCAGTCCAGATAGAACGGAGCGACCGCCAGCACATCGGGCAGGTAGACCTTGTCCACGAATTCCTTGGCGCGGCGGAAGAGACTCTTCAGCATGGCAATCGAGTCCGCGTTCAGCGCGGCTTGACTGTTGGGATTGATCGGCGTGGACATGCCGCCGACGAGATAGGTTTGCAGATGCGGATTCTTCGAGCCGAGGATGGCGTGGGCGCGGATGACGTCGCGCTGCCAATCGAGGGCCTCCAGATAATGCGCCACCGCCATCAGGTTCGCTTCGGGCGGCAACTTGTAAGCGGAGTGGCCCCAATAGGCGTTCGCGAACGGGCCGAGCTGGCCGGTGTTGACGAACGCGACCAACTTGTCCTGCACGCCTTTGAAGTAATCCGCGCTCGATTTCGGCCAATCGGAGATGGACTGCGCCAGTTTCGAAGTCGCTTCCGGCTCGGCTGTGGTGGCGCTGACTACGTCCACCCAGTCGAGGGCGTGCAAGTGATAGAAGTGGATGACGTGATCCTGAACGTATTGAATTCCCTCGATGAGGTTGCGCAGGATGCGGGCGTTATTCGGGATTTTGATTCCCAGGGCGTTTTCAACTGCTCGCACGGAGCAGACTGCATGTACCGTCGTTCAGACGCCGCAAATTCGTTGTGTGATCGCCCAGGCGTCGCGCGGGTCGCGTCCTTTCAGGATGAGTTCAATGCCGCGCCACATGGCGCTCGACGCCCAGGCGTCGGTCACCGCGCCGCCGTCCACTTGCACTTCGATACGCAGGTGTCCTTCGATGCGGGTGATGGGGTCTATCGCGATCTTTGTCATTGACGACCTCCTTGAATTAGGAATGAGCCTGTTCGGCTTCGGGGAATAGCTTGAAGTAACGGACGATCACGCCGTAGAGCAGGAAGCCGCCGGCGATCAGTCCGATCGTGGTCATGATCTCGATCCACGAGGGGATGTACATGGTCGGGCCGGGCTCGGCCAGTCCCACCCACGAGATCATCATGCGGTTGATGAACATGCCCATCAGGCAGAATACGCCCGCCCAGAACGGACCCGCCGAATGTCGCACGAACTTGGAGAGCAGAATCGCCAGCGGGATGAGCAAACCGATTACCAATTCCACCCAGGCGATGACGCCGAACGCGTCGGGACGCAGGAGGAGGGGCACCTCGCCCGCGCCCATCCAGTCGCCCAGGCGGACCGCGCCGTAGAGCAAGAGGTTGATGCTCATCGCCTGCCCGAGACGGCGGAAAAGTTCGCGGTCAATCGGCATTTTCATGGCGCGCCAGACCAGGGTTACGGCGATGGCGGTCGTTCCGAGACCGGCAAACCCGGCTTGGAGGAAGAAGAGAACCGGCAGCGCGGGAGTCCACCACAGCGCGTGCAGTTTGTGTTGCATGATGAGGAACATCGAGCCGAGCGAGGATTGGTGGATGGCGGAAATCAAGATGCCGACGCCTGAGATGATATAGACGCCCTTCTCGATCCAGCGCGCCGACTTGCCCCATTTCTCCAGAATGGTCGGCGTGATCTCCAGAACCAGAATCACCGTGTAGAGCGTGATGCTCAGGCTTACCTCTTCCAGGAAGGAATGCAGGTTGATGTAGGAAGGAATCAGGATGTTGAAGAACTGCGGCCAGCGTCCAATATCGAGGAACAACAACACGCCGACAACGCCGTACCAGATCAGGCCGGCGACAACGGCCGGACGAATCACGGAATGGTAGCGTTCGCGCTTGAAGAAGTAACTGATCAGCGAGATGGTGAAGGCCGCGCCCGCCACAGGGATCAGGAACAGGTCAATCGTGATCCAGATGCCCCAGGGGTAGTGATCGTCGAGGTTGGTGGTGGGGCCGAGTCCCACAACAAGGCGGTAGATGGAGAGTCCGGCCGCCAGCAGGGTCAAGACCAGAAGCGACCAGAAACTGCGCGGGATCGGTTGGACGGATTTGATTAGACGGGCCATGTTTCCTCCCACGCGTTCCGGTTGGATGCAAAACGCACCGCGGCCAGCCCAATCGCGCCGCCGATCAACGCGGTCGGCACAATCACGTTGGCCGTGTCCTCGCTCAGTTGGGGAATGGGGTCGGTCCCCATATCTTTGAGGCCGAGTTTTTCGAATTCCACCCCGGAGAGGTACATCACGCCCGTGCCGCCAACATCGTCTTTGCCGTAGATGCGCGAAACATAGCGACCCGGTTCGGCGTCGAGGCGGGACTGCGCTTCGGCCAGCAGGTCGCCGCGTTTGCCCCAGGTGAGCGCGCCGGTGGGACATTTCTCGGCGCAGTGCGGGCCGCCAATGCCCTGGGTGAGGCGGTCGTTGCAGAGCGTGCATTTGGCAATGATCGGCATTTGGGCCTGGTCCCATTGGAAGCGCGGCACATGGAACGGGCAGGTGTACATGCAATAGCGGCAGCCGATACAGCGGTCCGGGTCGTACGTCACCGCGCCGGTTTCGCTTTTTTGGAGGGCCGACACCGGGCAGCCGCTGACGCAGGCGGGGTCAACGCAGTGCATGCACTGGCGTTTCACGAAGGAGTATTCCTGGTCGCTTTCTTTGTAGAGTTGGATCAGGGTCCAGGTGTTTGCCGAAAGATCGCGCGGCGCGTCGTACAGTTCGCGCGCGTCCGTTTCGGGGATGGTCTTGTTCCAGGCGCGGCAGGCAGTGGTGCAGGCGTTGCAACCGATGCAGATGGTCGCATCGTAGAGCATCCCAACGTAATTGTTGGGATCCGCTCCCTCGCTTGGAAGGGCTTGGGCCGAGATGGGAGCGGCGAGCGCGCACCCCAATGCCAGCCCGGCCGCTTTCAGAAAATCCCTGCGGGTAGACTTTTCTGGCATGGGAGCCTCTTATTTCTTCTCGGCAGGTTCGTCGCCGTCGGGCGTGGAAAGGGCCTTGTAGGCCGCGACCCCGGCCGCGCCAACGGCAATTCCGGCCACCGCGCCGATTACGCCCGCGCTGAACGGATCCAGGTTGGCGGTCGGTTGCTGAACCGGCGCGTAGGTGGTGGGAGGCGTGAAGCCGTAGGCGGTCAGGTCGGCCTGATTGTAGAGGCCCAGCTCCCAGAAGTCCGGTTCCGAACAGGCGATGCACCCGTGGCCCGATTGGACCGGCCAACTCACGCCGTCGTTGTAACGCACCGCCGGGCAGTTGTGGAAGGTGACCGGGCCTTTGCATCCCATCTTGTAGAGGCACCAACCGTTCTTGTGGCCCTCGTCGCCCCAGGCCACCACAAACTCGCCCGCGTCGAAATGGCCGCGGCGTTCGCAGTTATCATGGATGCGCGAGCCGTAGGCAAAGAGTGGGCGGTGGAGTTTGTCCATGTCGGGAAGCGCGCCGAAGGTCAGGAAGTGAACGACGGTAGCGGTGAGGTTGACGGGATTGTAGGGGCAGCCCGGCAGGTTGAGAACGGGTTTGCGATCCCCTACATAGTCCAGAACAGAAACGGCCCCGGTGGGGTTGGGGTTGGCTTTGGGGAGTCCGCCAAACGCGGCGCAGTTGCCGACGGCGACGATGGCGATGGAATTGTCAATGGCTTCATCCATCAGTTGCATGGCCGTCTTGCCGCCCACACAACAATAGATTCCGTTGTCTTTGAGAGGGATGGAGCCTTCGACAACCAACAGATACCCGCCCGCTTTGATGGTTTCCTGTTTGGCTTCCTCGGCCAAATTCCCCGCGGCCGCCATGATGGTTTCGTGATAGTCCACCGAAAGCACATCCAGCAAGAGTTCGCCGACGGTGGGGCGGGAGGCGCGCAAGAGGGCTTCGGTGCAACCGGCGCAATCCTGCATTTCGAGCCAGATGACCGGCGTGCGTTTTGACGCTTCGAGCGCGTGGGCAATGTCTCTGGTGAAGGAACGCGGCAGGGCAAGTACGCCTGCCATCAAGGAGCAGAACTTAAGAAAATCCCGCCTAGTGTTCGCCCCCGACTGACCTTGCTGTTGGATCATTTCTTGCATAGGGCCTCCTCACTCATGGATCAAGTTGTGACTTATTTCACGAAATCGGAGTTGCTTTATACAAATTTTTGTTACATCGTATCACGCAAAAAAAAGGATGACAATTATGATGTATGACACAATTAACAATGGACAAATGTCATGTGGCGGGTATGCGGTTGGGTAGATACACACAATGCGGATTTGTTTCCCGGATTAAAAACATCTGCTACAATGGACTTCGCCATGCACGAGTTACCCGTCACGCAATCCATCCTCGATATCACCCTGCGGCACGCAAAGCAGGCAAACGCCACGCGCGTCACCGGTATTTATCTCGTCATCGGTCAGCTCGCCACGCTTGTGGACGATTCGATTCAGTTCTATTGGGATATGATCGCCAAGGACACCATCGCCGAGGGCGCGACGATTCACTTCAAACGTATTCCCGCGGTGTTACAGTGTATGATCTGCGCCGAAAAATATTCCCCAAACGGTCAGGAACTTCGCTGTCCCAATTGCGGCAGCGTGGGGGTGAAGGTGATTTCGGGGGAGGAGTTCTCCATCGAAGCCATTGACGTGGATGAAGGAGCAACAGTATGACTCAGCGCGTTCCCGTTGTTGAAAACATCCTAAGCGCGAATGATCGCCTCGCCGATGAGAACCGCGCCCGGCTGGACTCTGCCGGAGTCTTCGCGGTCAACCTGATGGCCTCCCCCGGCGCGGGCAAGACCTCCCTCATCGAACAAACCCTCCCGCGTCTCGCGGACCACGCGCGGGTCGCGGTCATAGATGGAGATATCGCCACCTCCCTCGACGCCGATCGGGCCGCCGCGGCCGGAGCGAAGGCGGCCATCCAGGTCAACACGGGAGGCGAATGTCACCTCGACGCGGTCATGGTGCACGGCGCGCTCAACCAACTCGACCTGACCCAGTTCGACCTGCTCATCATCGAGAACGTCGGCAACCTCGTCTGCCCGGCGGACTTTCGTCTCGGTACGCACAAGTCCGTGCTGATCGCTTCCATCCCCGAAGGCGACGACAAGCCGCACAAATATCCCGGCATGTATCGCGGCGTCGACGCGCTGGTGGTCAACAAGATTGACCTGCTCCCGTACATCAACTTCCGCATGGATTTTTTCACCAGCGGCGTGGAGGTTCTTAATCCCGGCGTGGTCACATTCCCGCTTTCGTGTCGAACGGGGGAGGGGATGGATAAGTGGGTTGATTGGTTGCTACACCATTCGCGAAGGGGTAATTAGTAATTGGTAAATAGTAATTACCAGTTGCCATTTACCAGTTACTCATGCAAGGGCTTCGCGTTCAAATTACCGGTATCGTGCAAGGGGTTGGATTCCGGCCGTTTGTCTATAACCTTGCGACGCGGCTTGGATTGAAAGGATGGGTAAACAACACATCCGCAGGTGTGGATATTCATGTGGAAGGAGAGCAGGCAGACCTAAAATCTTTCATTGAGAAATTGTCGAGTGAAAAGCCTCCGCTTGCGTCATTGGATGAGATCAAGGTGTGGGAAGTCCCGCTGGAAAATTACCCGACTTTCGACATTCAACATTCGACCTCCATTGAGAACGCCTTCCAACCTATCTCTCCCGATGTCGCCGTCTGCGACGACTGCCTCCGCGAGATGTTCGATCCCGCTGACCGGCGTTACCGCTATCCCTTCATCAACTGCACCAACTGCGGTCCGCGTTTCACTATCATTCAAGACATCCCCTACGACCGACCGAAAACCACGATGGCGGGATTTGCGTTATGCCCCGATTGCGAGCGCGAATACAAAGACCCGACCAATCGAAGATTCCATGCCCAGCCGGTGGCGTGTTCCGTTTGTGGGCCCCACGTGTGGTTGGAAAAAGGGTCAAAGGTTGAAGGTCAAAAGTCAGTTGAGGGTGATGATGCGATTGTTCAGACGCAGGAACTATTAGCGGAGGGAAAAATCGTTGCTATCAAAGGTTTGGGCGGATTTCATTTGGCTTGCGACGCGACCAACGCCACCGCGGTGACCGAACTCCGCCGCCGCAAGTTGCGCGTGGATAAGCCGTTTGCACTGATGATGCCTGACCTCGAAACCATCGAGAAACATTGCTTTGTCAATGAAGATGAGCGCGCCTTGCTCTTGTCTGTTGCGCGCCCCATTGTCCTCTTGCGCCGCCGCCCCGAATCCAACATCGCCAAAGAAGTCGCGCCGGGGCAGGATACGATGGGCGTCATGCTTCCGTACACGCCGCTCCATTACCTGTTATTCGCCAATCCCAACCTTCGACCTTCGACCTTTGACCTCCCGCCTTTAGTAATGACCAGCGGCAATCTCTCCGAAGAACCAATCGCCACTGACAATGACGAAGCCCGCGAGCGACTCGCCTCCCTCGCCGACGCGTTTCTCTTCCACAACCGCGATATTCATATTCGGTGCGATGATTCGGTGGCGAGGGTAATCAGTGATCAGTCATCAGTCATCAGTCATCAGTCGCCAGAAAAACCGATCACTGATCACTGGTCACTGATGACTTATCCCCTCCGCCGCTCGCGCGGCTATTCTCCGTTCCCGGTGAAACTCACACGGGAAGTTCCTCCAATTTTGGCGACAGGCGCTGAACTTAAAAATACATTTTGCATAACGAACAAAGACTATGCCTTCCTCAGTCACCACATCGGGGATTTGGAAAATTACGAGACGTTGAAATCCTTCGAGCAGGGGATCGAGCATTTCGAGAAGTTGTTCCGCGCCAAACCGGTTGCGCTGGCGCACGATTTACACCCCAATTACCTCGCTACACGTTACACGTTACAACGCGCAGAACGCGAGGGTCTCCCGACGATTGGCGTGCAACACCATCACGCCCACATCGCGGCTTGCATGGCCGAGCACGGACTGGACGGCTCGCGCCCGGTCATCGGTCTCGCCTTCGATGGAACCGGGTATGGCGACGATGGCGCGATCTGGGGTGGGGAGGTGTTGGTGGCAGATTATGCTGGCTACCAGCGCGTCGGCCAACTCGAATATTTTCCTCTGCCCGGCGGCGACGCGGCGATTCGCAAACCGGCGCGCACCGCGCTGGCGTTGCTTTGGTCGCTGGGGTTGGAGTGGGATGAGCGACTTGTGTCAGTGGCGGAGTTTTGCGCGGACGACCGCACGTTGTTGCGCACGCAACTGGAGAAGAAGATCAACACGCCGCTGACCTCCAGTATGGGCCGTCTGTTTGACGCGGCGGCCGCGTTGGCGGGGGGTCGGCAGGCGGTCAATTATGAGGCGCAGACGGCGATCGAGTTCGAGGCGATGGCGGATCCGCTCGAGGGAGGAAAATATCCGTTCGAGTGGAATCCGCCTCGGGTCGAGGTTAGAGGCGCAGTCGAGGCGTTGGTGGCGGACGCGTTGGCGGGAGTCGCGGTGGCGAAGATTTCGTCGCGCTTCCACAATGGGTTGGCGGAGGTTTGTCGCGTAGCCAGTATGGAGGTGCGGGCGCGGACGGGGGTCAACGAGGTCGCGCTGTCGGGAGGAGTCTGGCAGAATATCACCCTATTAAGACGCGTTTTGGCACTTTTGCGCGAGGCCGGTTTTGATGTATACATACATCGTCAGGTTCCGACGAACGACGGCGGGCTGGCGTTGGGGCAGGCGGTGATCGCCGCCGCGAAATTGTAGGGCGAAATTAATTTCGCCGCACAGGAGGTTGCCATGTGTCTTGGAGTGCCAGGAAAGATCGTTGAGATTTACGAGCAGGATGGGTTGAAGATGGCGCGGGTGGATTTCGGCGGCGTGACGCGCGAGACCTGCCTGGCGTACGTGCCCGAAGCGAAGGTGGGCGAGTATTGCATTATCCACGTTGGGTTTGCGTTGAACCTGTTGAGCGAGCAGGAGGCGTTGGAGACGCTGGCGCTATTGCAAGAGATCGCGGATGTGGGGGCTGAACTCGGGCCGGAACCGTCGCCATGAAATATGTAACGGAATATCGTGACGCGGCGTTGGTGCGCGGCGTGGTGGATGAAATTGGCCGCGTCGTTACGCGCCCGTGGGTGATCATGGAAATCTGCGGCGGGCAAACGCACTCCATCGTCCGCTACGGGCTGGACCAGATTCTGCCTCCCGAAATCGAGTTGGTTCACGGGCCGGGCTGTCCCGTCTGTGTGACGCCGCTCGAACAAATTGACAAGGCCCTCGCCATCGCCTCCATGCCGAACGTGATCTTCTGCTCCTACGGCGACATGCTACGCGTGCCCGGTTCGGGGCGTGACCTGTTCTCGGTCAAGGCTTCGGGCGGGGATGTGCGCGTGGTCTATTCGCCGCTCGACGCGGTGGAGATCGCTCGCAAGAATCCCGACAAGCAGGTGGTTTTCTTCGCGATTGGATTCGAGACGACCGCGCCGCCCAACGTGATGAGCGTGCTCAAAGCCCGCTCGCTCGGCCTGACCAATTACTCGATTCTCGTTTCGCACGTGCGCGTCCCACCGGCCATGCACGCCATCCTCGGTTCGCCGGATTGCCGCGTGCAGGGATTTTTGCTGGCGGGACACGTCTGCACTGTGATGGGCTATTGGGAGTATCCGCCGCTGGCCGAGAAATATAAAGTGCCGATGACGGTCACCGGCTTCGAGCCGCTCGACATGGCGCAGGGAATTTTGTACACCGTGCGCATGTTGGAAGAGGGACGCGTAGCGGTGGAAAACGGCTATTCGCGGACGGTTTCGTTTGACGGTAACAAGTCCGCGCAGGGCGCGATTGAGGAGGTCTTCGAAGATTGCGACCGGACCTGGCGCGGGATCGGGATGATTCCCATGAGCGGCTGGCGTCTCCGCCCGGAGATGTCCGCGTTCGACGCGGAGAAACGTTTCGATGTTGGAACCATCCAAACGCAGGAGTCGCCGCTGTGCATTGCCGGTCAGATCCTGCAAGGGATGAAGAAGCCGCACGATTGCACCGCCTTTGGAAAAGAATGCACGCCCGAACATCCGCTCGGCGCGACGATGGTTTCGTCCGAGGGGGCGTGCGCGGCGTATTACAAATACAAAGGATGAGAGATGAAAGATGAAAGATGAAGCTAGCACACCAATTCATCTTTCATCTTTCCGCTTTCATCTTTTTTGCTGGAATGAGGCTTCATGTCTGAAACTCCCCTCAACATCGAAGGCGCGGTGTGCCCTGTGCCGCTGACGCATAACGAGCAGATCGTGATCGGTCACGGCTCGGGCGGAAAGATGTCGCATGACTTGATCACGAAGACGTTTTTCCCGGCGTTTCAGAATCCAATCTTGGGCACGGGCGATGACGCCGCGCCGGTGACGGTCAATGGGACGCGGCTGGCCATCAGCACGGACTCGCACGTGGTCCTGCCGTTGTTCTTCCCCGGTGGGGACATCGGTAAACTGTCGGTGTGCGGCACGGTCAATGACGTGGCTATGCTCGGCGCGCGTCCGCTGTATTTGACGGTGGGATTTATCTTGGAGCAGGGGCTGGAGTTGGATGTATTGCGGCGCGTGGTCGAGTCCATGCGCAAGGCGGCGGAAGAAGCAGGGGTGCAGATCGTGGCGGGCGATACGAAGGTGGTGGAAAAAGGCAAGGCGGACGGCTTGTACATCAACACGACTGGCGTTGGTGAAATTCTGCCGGATGTTCAGATCGGCGGCGCGTACGCACAACCCGGTGATGTCGTTTTACTTTCGGGACCTATTGGCGACCATGGGATTGCAGTGTTGAGCGCGCGCGGTGAATTGGGATTTGAGTCAACCATTCAAAGCGATGTCGCTCCGTTGAACCGTATGATCTTGTCCATGCTCGAAGCGGACAAGAACATTCACGTTCTGCGCGATCCCACGCGCGGCGGATTGGCGACCACGCTAAATGAAATCGCGGCGCAATCCAATGTGTGCATTCAAATCAACGAAGGCGCGATTCCCGTGCGGCCTGCGGTGATGGCGGCCTGCGAGATGCTGGGATTCGATCCGTTGTATGTGGCGAACGAGGGGAAGTTGATCGCTATCGTCAAACGCGAGAGCGCGGACGCGATCCTTAAGGCGATGCGCGCCACGCGTTATGGGGAGGAGGCGGTGGTCATTGGCGAAGTCCGCGCTGACCCGCCCGGGCGCGTGTTGATGAAGACCTCCATCGGCACGACGCGGGTGGTGGATATGCCGGCAGGGGAGATGTTGCCGAGGATTTGTTGAGGGGAGATGCGGTTGGTTGTGCTATACTGGCCAAACTTTGTGGAACTGATGATGAAAAAGATTAAGAGCCTATCTCTAAACCTTGAGTAAAGTGTAAAATGTAAGCATGAACACAACAGAAAA
>CAZVAX010000026.1:0-40459 GCA_964625215.1 uncultured Anaerolineaceae bacterium
CTTGTGCCATCATCTGTTGGCGCAAATGTGAAGTTTAGAGATAGGCTCTAAGACTCATGAACCATCACCTCTGGTTCGAGGATCTTGTGTGGGTTGAGGGTTATGATTCCCACCATTTGGTTGTTCAAGTTCATATTTGATAAATGTGGAGGGATCGGAAACGCAAATTAATGTATTGGCGTTGTAGGCAGCAACTTGCCAAGAGAATGTTCCACTCATTGGAAATGATTCGAGATAACGCGTATAACTCACGTCTTCCACATCGAACGGAACAACTTGTCCACTGGGGAGGGTGATCTGCAATTGATAACGCGTCGCGCCTGGCATGGGTTCCCAGGAGAAGGTCACTTTGCCGAGGGCGGGGAGTTTCGTCCCGTTTTCGGGGGTCAACAGTTTGAAGCAGGGGATGGGGGTTGGGGAGGGAGTTTCGGTTGGGGTGGACGTGGGGGAGTCCGTGGAAGTTGGTTCGGGGGTGTTGGTGTTTGTCGAGGTGGGCGGGAGGGTTGGGGAAGGGGTCGCGGGGATGCCGAGGGCGCGTCCGCAGGCGGCGAGGAAGGTCGCGGTGAGGGAGGTGAGGGTCAGTTTGAGGAAGTCGCGGCGGGAAAGGTTGGATTTGCCCATGTCAAACTCTCCTGAATGTCTGTGTTTATTGTAGCACGAAAGAAGCCAGCAACCACGCTTGACAAAACGGTTATAATTTCTTTGATGAAATCGCTGGAGCAAATCCGCCGTCAACTTGCCGCAGGAGAGTTCGAGTTTTCCCGCCACGCTTTGAAACGCGCAGTGGAACGCAACATTTCCGACGATGAAATTCGTCAAGCAGCGCAAAACGCACAGGTTATCGAAGATTATCCCGAAGACAAGTATTCGCCCAGTTGTCTGATATTCGGGTTGACAAGCGAAAACCGTCCGCTCCATTTGCAGGTCTCGTATGCGGAAACGCCGATGGTCAGGATCGTCACGCTCTATGAACCTGATCCCGATGAATGGATTGAGTTTAGAGTACGGAGGTAGCCATGTTTAAGTGTCATGTTTGCGGTTCGACTGAATCGCGCAAAGAATTGGTGAGCGAAGTTTTCCACGTTGACGGCAAGCCTGTTCTCGTGGAAAACATTCCCGCACAGGTATGCGCTCGTTGCGGCGAGGAGGTTTTCAGCCGTCAAACGACTGAAAAGGTACGACTGCTTGTCCACGGAAAAGCGAGACCAATCAAATCTGTGCAAATGGATGTATTTGCTTACGCGTGAACTTGCCCGCAACCACAAAACGTCCCTGAAGTTTCTGGCTTTCAGGGACGTTCATTTAGCTTACTGTGATTTCAGCGCGTATTCGTACTGGCGGAGTTCGTTGGGATGTGGGGGAAGGTGTCGCGGGGATGCCGAGGGCGCGTCCGCAGGCGGCGAGGAAGGTCGCGGCGAGGGAGGTGAGGGTCAGTTTGAGGAAGTCGCGGCGGGAAAGATTTTTGGACATGGAGTCTTCCCTCCCAAGGGGTTTGTTTGAACGAACAACCTACAACGTTCTATTTGTTTGCTTCCAATAACTTTTCTTCGACGGCAGATAAGAAATTCACCGCCGCGTTCACCGCGTCAACGGCTTGCTGCTCGGTGACAACCAGCATATCCCGATAATCTCCAGATTGACGCATATCAAACGCGCGATGGAACAGTTTCCCCAACTCTTTTGGAAGGACATTTGTCTTGATAAAGTTCTCATCGAACAAGGCGATGACACCCTGGTGTTTGGACGATCCCTTGTCAATCGTGATGAGCAAAGCCAGCGCGGCGTAAAACATGGCGTAATAGGCGCGGTTGACAATGCTGGCATTACTTCCCTTTTGCGCCAGCATTAAACGCGCGTCGTTCAACGATTCGTAGGAGCGCCCCATGCGGTATTGGATCAACGCTTTTTTATCGTAAGGTTTCTCAGTCATACCGCAATCCCCTCTCGTTGTACTGCGCGATAAAAAGGCGAAGCCGAGAGACGCTTCCATTCGTTCTTCTCTGCGGGGACAACGGAAATGACTTTGCCCGCCTCCAGTCCTACCTCCCAGGCGACATCGGACGCAAGGTAGATCATGGAACTATCCAGGGAGGGCAGGAACACCAACAGGTCAATATCCGAATCGCTTTTCGCGTCGCCCCGCGCCTGTGAACCGAACATAATAACCTTGACGGGTTGCTTGAGTTCCTTCGTCAATCGTTCGCGGACTTGTTGGGCAAGTTTCAAGGCGCGTGCCTTGGGCTGATATGTCTTCATGGGGTGGATTATAAATCAAATGGCGGAGGACGGTGTGAGGGTGGGGGAAGGGGTCGCGGGGATGCCGAGGGCGCGTCCGCAGGCGGCGAGGGAAAGCAGAGGCGGTTGTTTTGCGCTTTTACCTCGCTCCGCTGAATTTGATCGCTATGAAGTTGTCAATTTCCACCGTACCGCTTCCGGCTTGGATGAAGAACGTCAGGGCGAGGTCCAGCCAAGTTGAATCTATTTTTTCGCGATAGGCGAGAGTCTTTGTTGGGTCGGCGGTATCCCAAAGCGCTTCCAGGAGTTCGCCGTTGGGTAAGTAGGCGATCAGGATGGAGTAGGCGGTGTCTGGTTTCATGACCAGGTTGCCCGATAACCCGGAACCATCCTTGTTGCCGCCGCCATATTCGTTGACGTAGATGCGGCTCCCCTCGACGTAGATTCCGAATCGTTGATAGGTCGGTTCGCCGTAGAGGCCGTGATCCAGGAATATTTCCACGGTCGCGTCGGGGGAATACTTGAAGTCTATAACAACGCCCTCGCCCGCTCTGAATTCTTGGGAGGCGAAGACGCCGTCGTAATTCGCGTTTCCAATAATGGTTAGCGCGCCGTTTTCAACCTTGCTTTTGAACAAGTTCCATTTTCCGGTTTGGGGAACGTCGAATGGATCGGCGTCTGTGATTTGTACGTCGGTCAGATAGCGAGCGACTACATCCGAGAGGGGGGCGGAGACGCCCGGGGCGACCGTATCCGCCAAGTTTGACGTTGGAACGGCGGTTTCCGAGGCTGTCAGCAGGGACGCGGTTTCTGTCGGTTGGGACGAGAGCATGCGATACCCGATCCAGAATGCGGCGAAAATTAAGACGCAGAAGACGAGAAGTCCTCCCGGCAGCAGAATCCAGGCATTGGTTGTTTTCTTGTTTTGGGACGAAACCGGCGCGGGTTTGGATACCGCGACCGAATCGGATGCGCCAGCCATTTTCTCTTTAACGGGCGGACGCTTCATTTCCATGGTGCGTTTTTTCCCGAGGTAAAAACCGATCGCGGCCTCTATTTCAAGTAATCCCGCCTCGTCGTCTTTGCGAAGATCCACGTATTGGCGCGTGACCAGCCGCAAGGGAAGCGATTCTTCTTCATCTCCCCGGATGAGCGCCGGAAAGATGGGTTTTTCAAACTGGTCGGCATAGGCGATCTCGCGCCGCACCCATTCGGAATTTTTTGAATCGGGGGAGAGAATCACAACAACCGCAAAGGCTTGCTTGATTCCCATTTCAATTGATTCCTCCCAGGCGGCTGTGCCGGGAATCAACTTTTCGTTGTCCACCCATACCTTGTATCCCCGGTCGCGTAAAAAGAACGCGATCTGGCGCATAGTCTCAGTGTCTCGGCGGCTGTAACTGATAAAGATGGGTTCAGATGGTTTTGGGGGCATGCGGCCTCGCTTTGTCACGGATAAATATGTTTACTTGCTTTGTTGCATATATGCTTTGTTTCGTCACTGCGAGCGAAGCGAAGCAGTCTCCCAGCCTGCAAGAAGATTGCTTCGACGCCTTCGGCTTCTCGCGATGACGGTAGAAATAGATGCTTGCAACAGAGCAATTGTCAGGAATTTGGAGGGGAGACTGAGGTTGTCTCGTTAATATTCCAGAGCCTGCGGCTCCACCAGCCAATCTTTGGCTTTTTCAACATCATCGAACGGCACGATGGGGTGTTTCGAAAAACGGTTGACCGCCTGGAGCAGGATGGATTTCAGGCCGGTGATTCCCACCACGGCAGCCCTGGCAATATACGGACTCGACCGTTCCGCGCTCACCTGCAAGTATTTTACCGCCTCCACCGATCCGTATGTGCCGCGCACATCGTTCAAGATCAAGACCGAGTCCTCCGGTTCCGCCATGATCACTGCATCCGCCTCGTCGCATTCCGCGATGAGGCCATAGTTGTCCCCGCCAAAACCGGATAGGTCGAAGTGGAAGATGCGTTTTTCTTTGTGAGTCACCCATTTTGATTTCACGCGAGCCTCCCGCAATTTAAATGCACGGCGCGTCCTAAAAATGGACTGGGAGATTATATCCCATAAAACGCGCTAAACAGAATTATGTTTATCCCATCGGGTATTTCATGCGTTGCCCGCCGATCAGGTGGACGTGGAGGTGGGGGACGGTCTGCCCGCCGTTGACTCCGGTGTTGGCGATGATGCGGAAACCGCTTTCAACGATGCCTTCCTGCTCGGCGAGTTTGCGCGCGGTGAGCAGGAGTCGGCCGGCGATGGCCTCATCCGCCTCGTCGAGAGTTCCGACCGAGGGGATGTGTTTGTTGGGGACGATCAGGATGTGAGTCGGCGCGACGGGGTGGATGTCGCGGAAGGCGGTCACGTGGTCGTCTTGGAAGACGATGGCCGCGTTGACTTTACCCGCGACGATTTTGCAGAAGATACATTCGCCCATGTTGTAATAGATCCGAAAGATGAACTGCGCGAAATGCCTAAGGGGCGGCAGGAGGAAGCGGGCCAAGCGTCGGCGCGCAGACGATGTCATAGTACTCCAATTCGACGGCCTTGTTTTGTTGGGCGTAGGCGGCGGCCTGCTCGGAAATGACGCGTACCAGGTCGAGGTTGGGGATGACCTGGTTGGGCCAGTAGCGCGGCAGGGTCATACGCGGATCGCCCACGGGACCTTCGGGGATGTCGAACGCGCCGGTGGCGACATCGGCTTGGGGAATCCAGTTGTACATGATCGGCCCGCGCGGGTTGACCGTGAAGCCGACGCGGTAGCCGAGTTCGCGCGCGATGCTCACCGGTTTCACGCCGAACCCGCCGCCGGGCCAGATGATACCGAGGGGGGTCTTGCCGAAGTATTGTTCCAGCACATCAATCGAGCCTTGCAGTTCGGAGCGGATGAAGTCTTCGGGCGAGGCGTCGGTCATGTTGATGTTGTGGATCACGCCATGCGCCTGGTGGTCCACCCAGCCTTCCTTTTCGAGCGCGACGTTGTCTGCCAGATTGCGGTCGTTGCCGCCATCCACCGCGATCCAGGCGTTGACCACCGGCCATTTCCACTCATCCCAATATGGACGGAACCAGTCGTTGTAGTTTTCCGCGGCGTGACGGTCGTCTTGAATTAGCACGACGGAGCGCGGCGGGATTTTCGCGTTGCTGTCGAGGAAGTCGGCCAGTTGATTGGTGTTGATGGCTTGAAAGCCGAAGTCGTGCAGGTTTTTCATCAGCCGCTTGAAATCGCCGGAGCCGACGTGCATGGGGTTGGAGGCGGTCTCGGTGGCTTTCTCGATGGTGTGGAACATGATCACCATCACGATCGTGCCGGGCGCGGCGTTGTTCGGGTCCCATTTGGCGCGCAGGTATTGGCACGCGTCGGTGACGTAGGTTTTGGGGGCCACGCCTGCCGAGAGTCCCTGGGCCTGGAGGGTGGGAGGCAGTTCGGGCGGCGGACCGCTACGCGTGGGGGTGGCGGTTGGGATGGGCGTCTCGGTTGGGAGCGAGGCCTGGGCGGTCCCCGTTCCCGCGGCGTTGACGGTGGCGAACGCCTGGGTCATGGCCGCGTTCATGTCGAGGGTGGGGGCGGGTTCGGCGGGAGGGGTGCAGGCGGCCAGGAGGACGGTCAACAGGAGGAGGGTGAGGAAGATGCGTTTTGTCATGGGATAGGAGTTGCGGGATAGGAGATAGAAGGTAGAAGGTAGGAGATGAGCATTCGGTAGGTTGCCTATCTTCTATCTCCTAACTTCTATCGTTCTATTCGTTACTTTCACCTTTAATGAACGCTTCTACTTTCGCGCGGCAAACATCATCGCGGAATTGCTTGAGCGGCGTCTTGAAGAAGTACGAGGAGGGGCCGACAATTGGGCCGGCGAGGCCGCGGTCGAGGGCGATCTTGGCGCAGCGGATGGCGTCTATCATCACGCCCGCCGAGTTGGGACTGTCCCACACTTCGAGTTTCACTTCCGCGTTGAGCGGCACGTCGCCGAAGGTGGTGCCTTCCATGCGGATGTAGGCCCACTTGCGGTCGGTCAGCCAGGGGACATGATCCGAGGGGCCGACGTGAACGTTGTCTGGGTCCATCTGGTAGGGCAACATCGAAGTGACCGCGTTGGTCTTGGAGATTTTCTTGCTTTCGAGGCGTTCGCGTTCGAGCATGTTGAGGAAGTCGGTGTTGCCGCCGAAGTTGAGCTGGTAGGTGCGGTCCAGGCGCACGCCGCGATCCACGAAGAGGGTAGTGAGGACGCGATGGAGAATCGTCGCGCCGACCTGGCTCTTGATGTCGTCGCCCAGGATGGGCAGTTTGGCGTCCTTGAAGCGCTTGCCCCAATACTCGGAGGAGGCGATGAAGACCGGAATGGCGTTGACGAAGGCGCAACCCGCTTCGATGATCTGCTCCACGTACCATTTGGTAGCCATCTCCGAGCCGACCGGCAGGAAACTCACCACCACGTCGGTTTTGGATTCTTTCAGCAGGCGCACGATGTCGGCGGTGGGGCCGGGCGCTTTTTTGATGACTTGCGCCAGGTACTTGCCGAGTCCGTCGTGGGTCATGCCGCGCACGACCGGGACGTTGAGTTTCGGCACATCGCTGAATTTATAGGTGTTGTTCGGTTCGGCGAAGATGGCCTCCGATAAGTCCTTGCCGACCTTCGTCACGTTGATGTCAATCCCGAGCGTGAACTCGATGTCGCGGATGTGATAGCCGCCGACGCGCGCGTGCATGATGCCGGGGATGGTCTCGTTGTCCTTGGCGTTCTTATAATACTCCACTCCCTGCACGAGGGAGGAGGCGCAGTTGCCGACTCCGATAATGGCAACGCGTACTTTTTTACTGGGCATGGGTTGGTCTCCTTGATGAATGTTCGCCGGAGTCCAACGTCTTTGCAAAGCGCCCTGCAAAGGGCCTGACGTTGGCCGAAGTCTGGCTCTATCAGAATGCTTCGCGAAGACTTCGACTCCGTGAAAAGTCTGTAATGCTTC
Source organism: uncultured Anaerolineaceae bacterium (assembly GCA_964625215.1). Classification (GTDB taxonomy): domain Bacteria; phylum Chloroflexota; class Anaerolineae; order Anaerolineales; family Villigracilaceae; genus Denitrolinea. The sequence goes on from CAZVAX010000026.1 coordinate 7,214, forward strand.
TGTTGTCCTGTGCGCGCCGGTTCTTACAGGGCTTCAAGTATAATCTGACCCGTATGGATTCACGCGTCCGCGCTCTTGAACGCCTGCTCGAGACGACCCGCAATTTAAGCGTCGCGCTCGAATTCGAATCGTTCCTGCAATCGCTGTCGCTGGCGGCCTGCGAATTGACCTCCAGCCAGGCGGCTTCCATTTTGCGCTACGACTCCGCCACCGATCAACTTCATTACCTGGCCGCGTCGCATCTTCAACGCGACATCCTGCGCGCCACCTCGATTCCGCTGGAGGGGAGCGTGGCGGGCTGGGTCTTCCGTCACGCGCGCCCGCTCATCGTCCCGGACGCGACGCAGGACAAACGTCACTTCAAACCGCTGGATAAATTAACGGGCGTTCAGACGAAGTCCCTCCTGGCGGCGCCGCTGGTCTTTCGCGGCCGCCCCATCGGCGCGATCGAGGCGATCAACAAAACGGGCGGTTCTAATTATACCGAGGATGACGCCGTAATTCTAGCGACCCTGGCCTCGCTGGCCGCCTTCGCCCTGCGCGAAAACGAACTGCATCAGCGCGTGGAGGAGCATTATGTGGAACGCGCCGAACTCGACCGCCTCAAATCGGACTTCATCGCCATCACCTCCCACGAACTGCGGACTCCCCTGGGGCTGATCCTCGGTCACTCCACCTTCCTGCGCGAACTGTTGGACGCGCAATATCACGAGCAACTCGACATCATCATTCGCAACGCCACGCGCTTGAAAGAGATCGTGGAGAACCTCGCCAACGTGGAGAACTACGAAAGCGGCGCGGCGCGCGTTCGGGAACGGCTGGTGACGATGAATCAACTGGTCAAGGATGTGACCGATTCCTTCCTGGCCGACGCGCGCCGCAAAAAGATCACCCTCCAGGCCGAGATCTCCAGCGAGAATCTGGTTGTGGAGGGCGACGCGGGCAAGATCGCCATCGCCCTTTCCAACCTGATCAAGAACGCGCTGACCTTCACCGACTCGGGCGGTCACGTGGGAGTGGCCGCGGAAGCCGTGCCGGGCTATGTCAAAGTCGCGGTGGTGGATGACGGCGTTGGCATCCCCGCGCAAGACCTGCCGCGCGTCTTCGACCGTTTCTACCAGGTCGCCTCGCATTTGACGCGCAAACACGGCGGCATGGGCTTGGGACTTTCAGTCGCCAAGGCCATGGTGGATTTGCACGGGGGCCGCATCAGCGTGGAGAGCGTGGAGGGCAAAGGGGCCATCTTTACCATGCTCCTGCCGGTCAATCGTTCCCAAGCCAACGCGGCCGAAAAATTCTTATCGTAAATGGATCCCTCCTTCATCCTCATCGGCCGCCTGACGCGCGACTACCTCCTGCCGCCGCTCGACGCGCAACCCTTGCTCGATTCTCCCGGCGGCGACCTGCTCCACGCCGCGGGCGGACTGGGCGTGTGGACTTCGCGCATCGGCCTGGTGGGACGCGTGGGCGAAGATTACCCGCGTCAATGGCTGGACGATTTGAGCGGGCGCGGCTTCGACCTGACCGGCGTCCGCATCCAACCCGGCGCGCTCGACCTGCGTTCGTTCCTGGCCTACACCGACGCCTTCGAAGCCAGCGCTCTCAACCCGGTTTCGCATTTCGCGCGACGCGGCGTCCCGTTTCCCAAATCCTTGCTCGGATATCAGCCGCGCGACCCCGCCTCGCCTCGCGCAGGCCCCGATCCGGCCGCGCCCATCCTTTCCGATCTGCCCGCCCTCTACATGGACGCCGGCGCGCTGCACCTATGCCCGCTGGATTTGAGCGCGCACCTGCAATTCACCGAAACCCTGCGCGGCGCGGCGCGCCTCCTCACTCTCGATCCCTCCGCCGCTTACATGACCCCCGCCTGCCTGCGCGACGTGCGCGCTCTCGTCAACGGTTTGACCGCCTTCCTGCCCTCGTTGGAGGAGATCACTGCCCTCTTCATGGGCCAGACCCACGATGTGTGGGAGATGGCCGAGGCCATCGGCGAGTTCGGTTGCGAGTACGTGGCGGTCAAATGCGGGGCGCGCGGACAACTGCTCTTCGACGCGGTGAGCAAACAACGTTGGGAGATTCCCGCTTACCCGGCGCGCGTCGCGGACCCCACCGGGGCCGGTTCCGCGTTTTGCGGCGGTTTCCTTGCCGGTTACCGAAAGGATTACGATCCGCTGGAGGGAGTCTTGCGCGGCAACGTGTCGGCTTCGCTGGCGATCGAAGGCTCCGGCCCGTTCTTTCCGCTCGAAGCGATGGAGGGACTGGCGGAGGCGAGGCTTAACGCGTTGCGGGAGATGGTGAGGAAAATTTAAAGATGAAAGATGAAAGATGAAAGATGAAAGATGAAAGATGAATGAAGAGATTGTAGACCGACTGCTTGGCTTGGCGATTTCGATCCAGCAAATTCCCGCGCCGACGTTTGAGGAGGGGAAGCGGGCCGAGTTTGTGCGCGGAAAGTTTGTGGAGGAGGGATTGCGCGATGTTTCGACGGACGAGGTGGGGAATGTGTATGCGCGGCTGCCGGGCAAGGACTCGACTCTCGCGCCGTTGGTGGTCTCGGCGCATCTCGACACGGTCTTCCCCGCGGAGACGGACCTGACGATCCGACGCGAGCCGGGACGGATTCACGGCCCGGGCATCGGCGATAACTCGATGGGCGTGGCGGCGTTGTTTGGGTTGGTTTGGCTGTTGCGCGAACGCGGCGTCCAACCCCCCGGCGATGTGTGGCTGGTGGCAAACACCGGCGAGGAGGGATTGGGCGACCTGCGCGGGATGAAGGAAGTGGTGAAACGCTTCGGCTCGAAGGCGCGCGCGTACCTCGTGTTGGAAGGGATGGCCTTCGGGCATGTGTATCATCGCGCGGTGGCGGTGCAACGCTATCGGATTTCGGTCACAACCCAGGGCGGGCACGCCTGGTCCGATTACGGTCAGCCGTCCGCGATCCATGAACTGGCCGCGCTGACGTCGCGTATCGCCGCGCTCGAGTTGCCCGCCGAGCCGCGTACGACTCTCAACGTGGGCCGCATTGAAGGCGGGACGGGAGTCAATGTGCTGGCCGCGCACGCCTGGATGGAGTTGGACATGCGCTCGGATGATTCGTCCATGTTGGCGAAGTTGGCGGCGCGGGTGGATGAGTTGATCGAAAGCGCAAACCAGCCGGGGGTGAGGGTGGAGGCGGAGAATATCGGCAGGCGTCCCGGCGGGATGATTCCCGCCAGTCATCCGCTGGCGCGGTCCGCGCTGGAGGCGGTCCGCGCGCAGGGAGTGGAGCCGAGTCTCATCGGCGGCTCGACCGACGCGAACGCGCCGCTCAGTTTGGGCTATCCCGCCATCGTGATGGGAATCGCCACCGGCGGCGGCGCGCATACGTTGCAGGAGTATTTGAATGTGGACGCGGTGGGGAGGGGGTTGGAGGCGGTGATGGAGACAGTGGTCAGTTTTCAGTAATCAGTTTTCAGTGATCAGTGGGAGAGGGTGGCGAGGCGGAGTCGCCAGGTGTTTGCAAAGCGGACGTGGTTGACCCAGCCTTTCACGCTGGCGTCGAGTTGTGAAAAAGTAATTTGCCCGGTTTGGTATTGCCGACGGAGGAATTTTAGAGCGCGTTGAAAGGCGATGCCTTTGCGTTGTTTGAGCAGGCGATGGGTGGGATGGAGTACGAAGCCGAGAAAGGGAATGCCTTCGGTGACGGGGCGCGGCTGGCAACTATTTTCGTGCAGGGTGAGCCTGAATTTGCAGAGGGCCTGGAAGATCGCGCCGCGCCAGGCATGGAGTTCATCCAGTTCATTCGAGAACAACAGAAAATCATCCACGTAGCGGACGTAGCCTTTGCATTGAAGCCGCCGTTTGACAAAATGATCGAAGGGATTGAGGTAGCAATTGGCCCAGAATTGGCTGGTGAGGTTGCCGATGGGCAGGCCGCGCGGACGGCCGGCAGCGAAAAGAGTATCGCCGGGGAACCAGGTCATTTCATATTCTTCCGAGAGAATGCCAACGCCGCTTTTTAAAATTTGTTCTGCAAGCCAGAGGGCGCTCTCGTCCGAGATTTTTTGTTTCAGGATTTCGAACAGAACGGCATGGTCAATGCTTGGGAAGAACTGGCGCACATCGCAGGTCAGCACGTAGCGAAAGCGGCGCGCGAACTCTTGCGCGCGGTCGAGGGCTTTGTGCGTGCCTTTGCCGATACGGTTGGCGTAGGAGTCAGAAATGAAACTGCGCTCGAAGAGCGGTTCGATCAGGTTGCACAGGGCGTGATGCACGACGCGGTCGCGAAAGGGCGCGGCGGAGATGAGGCGTTTCTTGGGGTCGTGGATGTAGAAACTATGGTATTCCCCCGGCTGGTAGGTTTGCGTTTTCAGTTCGCGCTGGAGTTGCAGGAGGTTATCTTCCAGGCGATACTCGAAAGCCGCGACAGGTGGATGGCCGCGCTTGCCCTTGGCGGCTTTTTGGTAGGCGAGAAGCAGGTTGTCCCAGGAGTAGAGTTGAGGATACATATTTTGAGGCAGAGAAACCAGGTTTCTTCGAGAAACCTGGTTTCTGATTGGATTTGCCTCGCCGCGTGGACTGAAGCCGAGGCGGCGAGGCTCTTCTATATTCGCCTGATCCTGTTCGTAGACCTGTGACGTTTTCAAAACGTCACAGGTCTTTCGCAGAACCAGCCAGGGCGTGACCGCGCTATTTCTCCATTTGCGGCCTCGGCTGTCATCCGTGAATGAACGGCATTTCCGGCCTGAGCCACGGGCAGAACCCGTGCGCTTTCCACAGAGAAGCATGAGACACGACGCGCACAACAACACGAAAACCGATGTTGTCGTTCCTGTTGTTGGGATTGTTGTCGTTGCGAATCGCACAACGCAGATTCCTGTCTTCATTGTTGTACGAGCCGCCGCGCAACACGCGCGCCGTATTTTCGGCCAGCCCCGCCAATTTTCATTGGCTTGCCGATTATAAAAGCGGACGGTCGTTTTTGGAAGCGACTGTCAGTTCGCGATCTTTCTAGACCATCCACCGAGCAATCTTCCGATCTCCTCCACTATTTGGAAGACGTGTTCATATTGTCCCTTGCTGAAATATTCCATGCGCTGGCAGAGGCGCAAATACAATCTCAATCTTTGCAGTTCAATATCGGCCTGCTCCAAATGTTCCGCCTTCTTTTTGCTCAACGAGGCCGCAACAATGGCTTCGTAAAAATCGAACGCCGCGTTTTGTACGCGCGCCGCCAATACAAAGCGTTGTTCCTTCGGAAATTTTTGCGTGAATGGCAATAACCATACGAGCAAATCGAAAGTGCGAACGAAGATGGGCGATTCTTGCATGGGTCCTCCGAAAATTTCAAAAAAATTCCCGCCTCACGGCGGGAGGAGATTCAGAATCCAGAAACACAGAAATCAGCAACCAAAACCTTATGGAGAAATAGGAGACACGACGCGCACAACAACACGAATACCGATGCCGTCGTTCCTGAGGTTGGGATTGAGGTCGAAGCGAACCGCACAACGCAGAAGCCTGCCTTCATTGAGGTACGAGCCGCCGCGCAACACGCGCGCCGTGTCTCCTTCAGGATCATTGAGGGTTTCTTCTTTTTTCAAGTAATCCTCGTAATTTTCCTGCCATTTCGTGGCGCACCATTCCCAAACGTTGCCGCTCATGTCGAGCAGGCCGTAATCGTTCGTTCCCAACGGAAACGCGCCCACCGCGCTGGTCGCGCCGATATTGGTATCGGAATAATTGGCATAGTCGGGCGTGATCTCATCGCCCCACGGATAACGGAAGGATTTTCCGCCGCGCGCGGCGCGTTCCCACTCGGCTTCGCTCGGAAGCCGGATTTTACACCTCGCCTTATCGAGATGCAGAAGTTCGGATTTTCCATTTTTCCAAATGTTGAACATTAAACGTTCAATGTTGTCTGTCGCCCAACGCGTAAAGGCTAAGGCCTCATACCACGAGACGCCGACAACGGGATGATTGGGCAGATTGAACGGCGCATTATAACTGACAGGCGCAATTCGCACTTCGTTATCGTACCTGCCTTTGAAACCATGTTTGCTCCACCAGCCTGCATTCTTTGCTTCGCCCCAATATTGTTCCGTCTTATATCCATCGGCTCGAACGAACAAATCGAATTGCGCGTTGGTGACGGGGTAACGCGACATGTAGTAATTGGTTTTGATTTCATATTTCAATCGTGAGTCTTCATCGCCCATTTGGAAGACGCCTGCTGGAATCTCACAGAATATAAAATCATTGAGAACGCCGGGGCGCGGGTCAGAGAGGCGGGCGAGGGTGTCTCCTGCTTCGGCGCGTTCGCGAGGAGAGAGGCGGCTTTCCAGCAATTGAACTGTTCGAGAAATCAGGCGCTTCCAATAGGTTTGTCCGCCGGAGGGGTTGCCCGCGTCGCGTTGAATTAAATCGCTGCCAACGATGCAAGCGATCTGTCCCGACCAGAGCAGGGAGCGTTCATCCTGTTCGCTTTGAGGCGGGTTGTCGGGGCAAAGATGATAGGCGATATCAAGCAGGGCGTCTGTGCCGCGCCGGTTGTAAAAAAGTTCCTCGGCGCCCATCAAAGCCGCCAGACTCCAAAAATCGCCTTCGGCGGCATGTTTGTAAAATTCGCGTCCGCGGTCACGTTTGCCGATCAAATAACACCCGGCCAAATATTCTTGAATGGTGCGGTGCGGGAAACTGTATGAAGTGGGCCGTTCCAAGTTGCCGCCTTTGCCGACAAGAAGCCCGGAACGCTGATCCACATAATCGAGAAATTCAGAAGCTAAAGCGGGACTGCCGAGATATTCCGCCTTTTCAAGCAGGGTCAAGGCGTTGCTGCGCGAGAGGTCGGCTTCCTTGTTTCCGGTGCGGTGCGCCTCGTAAGCAAGAACTTCCAATGTGGCGCGCAGGCGGTTGTCGTCTTTGAGAAATGCCATTAGCGCAGGGGAGGGGGCAAAGCCTTCCTCTCCGGTTTTGTGTTTCTGCCAGCGGCTGACCAATACGTCCACGATCAGGTGATACAAACGCACGCGCTCGCGCGGCAGGCCGATGTCCTTTTGATGGATGATGGCGATGCTGGTCAACATCATTGGGTTACTGGACATTTCGATCAGGTCGGGAGTGATGGCGGCTTCAGCCAGATTGCTGGCGCGTTTTTCGGCCTGGTCGGTGTGCATTCGTCCCAAGCGGTGTTGTTCGTTGTACCAGGCGCGGGCAAAACCGGCAATTTTCTCTTCGTTGAAAGGCGCGATGGTGTAATGCTGGAAATTTTGCAGGACGGCTTGTCCCGTGTAGGAACGGATGCGGGAAGTGACGATGACGCGCTTGACGTTATGCAATTGAATCAGCGCGCCCACTGCCAGGCGAACGCGTCCGCGCAGATCTTGGGGAACTTCATCCAAGCCGTCCAAAACCAGCAAAATATTTCCCTGCTCAAAGGTTTCCTGCAAGGCGGGCAGGAATTCGGCGGTTTTGAAATTGTTCAAGTCCTCGCCGATTTTCTCAAGAAAGATCCCGGCCAACACTTGCTTTTGCTTTTCGCCGGAGAGATTGCCCAAATTCAGTTCCGCCAATTTTGGGGCGAGGTCGCGCAGAACGATCAACACGGGAATCAAATTCGGCTCGAAGCCCTCCATTGGCTTTTTGGTTTCGCCGAGCAAAACAGCGGATTGCATGGCCAGCAGTTTCTTGGCGAAGGTGCTTTTCCCGGCCCCGGCCTCGCCCAACAACACCAGCCGGTGGGTTTTCGACGCGGCTTCCATCACCGAAACGGGCTGGTTTCTTTCCATGCCTGGCAACCATCGTCCCTTTCCTTTTCTTTTTCGTTGTTCTTCTTCCGTTAACTCTTTGGATTGTGTTGTATCGAGCTCGATGTAAATTTTGTCAAGCGTGATGTCTTCCTCGGAACTCTCTTCCCCGCCCAAAGCGGCCAGCGGGAGAGCGTTGCAATGGCGGCGCAGTTTTTCAAGGTAGGAACGGAAGGCTTTTGTCGCTTTCTCTTTTTTGGTTGAAGGAGTTTTCGCGGTGTAGATGTTTGTCTGGTTAATTTGCCCGCCATGACTGGCGACGAGATTCCGGTTTCCCTTCACAGCCACCGACTCGTACATGTCCCCGCTCACGCCAATGCTATTGGACAAATTGACAATTTGTCCAACCAGAATTTCCAATTTGCCTGCCAGGACTTTGTTTTCTTCGAGAATATCCTCGAACTGCAATTCAAGATTGGCCTGCACGCGCGGATCGTCGGGCTTCTTGACCGCTTTTTCCACAGCGCTTTGCGCGGCGGGATTATCCTTCACTTTGGGTTTCAACTTTCCCCACATTTCCTTTGCCTTTTCCCAAGCGTCTTTGCCCATCGCTTCAATGGCGGCTTTCGCCGCGATTTTTGTCCCTTCCACCAAATAGGGGAGGAAAGGCGTCAGAAATTCGGTCAATTGTTTTGCAAGTTCCGTAGTGTCCATCTTCGCTCCCGTTCGAACTCTTGCATAAGTGGATTTGGAATCCTGAAGTTCCATTTCAGGCGGGCGCTCCGAAAGTAGAACTTTCGGAATCCTGCGCTTGATTTTGGGATTTTTGCAAGATGTCCGTTCAAACAAAATCCCGCAGGGAACTACCGAGCCAACCTCGACTCCATTCCATCTGCGGGACACCTTCCTCCACTGCTCACTGATGACTGATCACTGCTCACTGATGACTGATCACTGCTCACTGATCACTGATCACTGGTCACTTCAACCCGATCACCTCGAACACATCCAACGGCTTGGCCTTGCCCTTCACGGTCATGGCCGCGATCTGCTTGACCTGCACATCCTTGCGGACGCGCTCGTAGGCGTCGCGGCTGATGAGGATCTGGTTCTTGGCCGAGTTTTCCTGAATGCGCTTGGCGGTGTTCACGCTGTCGCTGATGGCGGTGTATTCCAGTCGGCGCTCGGTGCCGATCAACCCCAGCACGGCCTCGCCGTAGTGAATGCCCGCGCCAAACGACAGGTGATCCTCGGCGGGCAGTTCCCGGTAGAGTTGCTCCACCGAGTCGCGGATCATCAGGGCGGTCTTCACGGCGCGCAGGGTGTGGTCCGATTGCGGGATGGGGGCGTTGTACCAGGCCATGATGGCGTCGCCCATGAACTTGTCAATGGTGCCTTCCTGGGCCAGCACGGCCTCGGCCATGCGCGCCAGGTAACGGTTGAGGATGGCCACCAGTTTTTCCGGCGACTGTTTTTCGCTGAAGGAAGTGAATCCGCGAATGTCGGCGAAGATGGCGGTGATGAAGGTGCGTTTGCCGCCCAGTTGTAATTGATTGGGGTCGAGTTGCTCGATCACCGCCGGGGAGACCATGCGCTCGAAGAGTTTGCGCTGGGCTTCGAGTCGCTTGCGCTCGGTCAGGTCATCGAGGACGATGGCCACGCCCTGGGTCTTTTGCGCGGCGTCTTTGAGGGGAGAGAGATTGAAGCGCCAGTCCACGTGACCGCGCTGGGGGTGACTGGGGCTGAATTCCAAATCCACCACGGCGGTCTCTTTCCGGCGGACTTCCAGCAGGTGGGGTTGAATCTCTTTGGAAACCGGGGCCAGCGCCTCGTCGAAACTGCGACCGACGATATCCTTCTGCGCCTGGCCCAGGATTTGTTCGGCGGCGCGGTTGGCAAGCGTGATCTGGTTGGAGATGTTGAGGGTGATCACGCCGCTGGTGATGGACGCAAAAATGTTGTCCATCAAGTTCTTCAATTCGGTCACTTCGGCCAGGGTCTTCTTGAGGGAGGAGAACAATCGCGCGTTGTCAATCGCGACCGCCGCCTGATTCGAGAACGCGACGAGCAGGTCGCGTTCGCCTTCTTTGAAGATGCCCGAACGGATGCGATTGTCGGCGTAGATCACCCCGATGAGTTCGTTCTTCACTTTCAGCGGCACGCACAGGATCGAGCGCAGGTTGAACGCCACGATGCTTTCCTGTCCGCTCAGGCGCGGGTCTTCCTGCGCGTTCGTCGTCAGAATCGCCTCGCCCGATTCGATCACTTTCTGGATCACCGTGCGGCTGACCGCCGCCTCCGTCGAATTGAGCGACTCTTTTTCCCAGTTGCGCGCCACCGTGGATACCAGTTGGTTGTTCTCGTCGCGCAGCATCAAAAAGCCGCGCTCGGCGCGCGTCAGCCGGATGATCGTATCCATCACGATGCGGAGCACATCGTCCAATTCGAGCGAGGAATTCACCACCTGGCTGATCTCGGCCAACGCCATCGAGTTGCCGTATTGCGCCTCCATCTCTGTCACGGCCTTGCCGAAACGTTCGAGCCCGCCCTCGATTTGAACGAGTCCATCCATCGTGCCGGCGGGCAATTCCACCCGCGCGGTCGCGATGGCGGCGCGCGTCCTCGCCATGGATTGGCGCAAGGCGTTTACTTGTTCGGGGAGGGATGCGGATTTGGTTTGGTCGAGAGTCATCGGAAACTATCGGGCCGGGAAAAACGCTCTTCGAGTGAACTCCCTAATTGTATCAGCCTTGCCCGAATCGTGGTGAACAAAATGACCGCGGCCGCGCGACGCGACTTGGCGACGGGCGACGCGGCCAGCGCGTACGCGGCGCGTTCGTGCGCCTCGGTCAATTCCCGGACTCTATCTTGCGCGGCCGGCACGAGGCTGGTCAGCCTGCGGGCGCGTTCCGCGGGCGTCACGTAAAAGGGTTGCGGTTCCCCCAGCATCCGCAGGGACAGGTTGATCGTCTCGTAGGCGCGGCCGATGGGTGAGAGACGCGCCCAGGCGGCCCAGGCGCGAATCCAGCCCGGGGCGGCGCGCCCGCTTCGTTCGAGTCGCGATTCGAGATAGATCGGGATGCGTCCCACCCAGCCGGTCAGCCGGTTCAATCCCCACAGGGCGAGCAGAATGGCCGTCCACGAAAGCCAGACGATGAAGGAACGGTAGGTTGTCGTCCACGGGATGGTGGGAGTGATGTCGGCCAGATCGCGCTCGCGGTCGCGCGGGTCGCGGTCAAGCGGCGTGGGAATCGGCCCGGGGGTGGGACGCGCGAGCGGCGAAAGCGAAGCCGCCGCGTGAGTCAGCGGGCGAACGAGGATCTCCTGGTTGCCGGTCGGTTCGAACTCCACCCAGCCGATGCCGGTGAAGTACACCTCCGGCCAGGCATGATAATTTTTGCGGCGCACGGCGTACGAGTTGGTTTTTTCGTCCAGTTCCCCCTGGGCAAAGCCAACCGCCATGCGCGCCGGCACGCCGAGCGAACGCAGCATCAACACCATGCCGGTGGCGTCGTACATGCAAAAGCCGCGCTTGTAATCGAAGAGAACCCATTCGAGCGCGTCCACATTCTGTGGCGGCGCGGGGATGATGGGCTGGTATTCGATGTTGGCGCGCAGCCATTGCGTGATGGCCGCGGCTTGATCGTAGGCGGTGGCCTGATTGATCGTGATCTGGCGCGCCAGGTCCGCGATGCGCGGCGAAAAATTTTCGGGCAACTGCAAATAGCGTTCCGTCACCCAGGCCGGATAGTCGCTGGGGGCGTTGCGGAGTTCCTCGATGCTCGGGTTGACCAGGGCGGCCCGCACGCGGTACGTTTCGCGCGGCAGGATGGGCAAAATGGATTGGAAGGCAAACAAATCCATTTCATCGCCGGGCAGGGTCTGGAAGAGCATTTGGCCGGGCTGGTTCGTCCACACCGGCTGGGAGGGGGAATAGATGAGCGATTGCTCCACCTCGTTTCGCGCCACGAAGACGGCGGTCTCGCGCGTGGCGGTGTCGGGAATCGGCAGGTCGGCGGAGAAGGCCTGGTAGGTTTGGCGCGAGGCGAGGCCGTTGATCCAAGTGTTGTCCCGGTAGGTATCGAAGACGCGCCCGCGCCAGTAGAAACGCGGCGGCGGATTTTGCAAGTCTTCCGGCGCGTACATGCGGAAGACCACATCGTTCGAAAGCGGGTAGCCGCGCCCGAGCGTCATGGTTTCGGCGTAAAAGTCCGCCTGTTTGTTTGCGCCGTCGCTGGGCGCGTCGAGCGGATCGAGCGCCAGCGAAATATCTTCCTTGATCGGCCGCAAGGGGCGCGTCAAGTCGCGCCAGAATTCGGCGGCGGAGCGCAGGCTGTCGAGCGAGAGGGGGAGCGACCAGGCCGTCAGCACCACCAGGGCCGAGACCAGCATCAAGCCGCGGGCGAAGTCGCGCGCCGTTTCGGGCATTTCAAAGACGCGGCCTTCCTTCCAGCGTTTGTGATTTTCAAGATAGTAAACGCGCCCGGCTAGGAGGAGGCCGAGGAAGAGATAAAAGGCAAACAGCCAGATTCGTCCCGCCTCAGTGGTATCGTAGATTTGCACCACCAGGATGACCAGTCCGCTCGGCAGGAGGGCGGTGAGGGTGTCGTGATGGCGCGCCAGGCGATATCCGCTGATGAGGCCGACCAGCCAAAGGGTCAGGGTGATGAACGTGACGAATAGGATGGGATCGTCTAGGGATTGATCGTTGTAGACCGTGGTCAGTCCGACGCCGAGGCGCAAGCCGATTTCGGTCAGTTTTTCCAACGGGGTTTGTTCCGGCTCGGCGAGCAGGATCAATTGGTAGGGCAGGATGGCGAGGGTGTAGCCCAACCCAAGCAGGCGGGAAGTCCAGGCGCGAAATTTGCTGGCTCCCAAAGCCAGCCCGAGACATGCGCCGATCACTCCCATGCTTTCGCCAAAGTAAAGCGAGTCGGTCCATTGGGTGGAGGCCAAGCGCACGGCCGCGGTCAGCACCACCAAAACCAGCAAGCCGGCGAGCGTCCAGTCCCAGGCGCGTTTTGCTGACATTTCCATTTGTTGAGTGTACAATAGGAAGCAATCTATCGTCAATTATTCTCCAGAGGGGTTTACGTCTTTCATCGGTAGGTCGGACTGGCAACACCTGCGCTTGCGCCAGGTGTCCGGCCTACACATTTGGAGTCGGAATGTCATCGCCTGCGCTTACGTGCGGTGCAAGTGTCCGACTTGTGCGCCAAAGGAGACTCGCATGGATTCCCTGATTCAGTTCGGCATCGAGTTCGTCGTCTGGTTTCAAGGGTTGGGCGGTTGGCTGGCCGGCCCGATGAAATTCTTTTCGTTCCTCGGTTCGGAGGATTTTTTCCTCTTCGTCCTGCCGCTGGCCTACTGGTGCATTGACGCCGGGCTGGGCATTCGCATCGGCTTGATCCTGCTGGCGAGCAACGGCGTGAACGACCTCTTCAAAATGGCGATGCACGGACCGCGTCCCTATTGGGCGAGCGCGAGCGTGACGGGCATGGCCTCGGAGACGAGTTTCGGCGTCCCCTCGGGACACGCGCAGAACGCCGCGGGCGTTTGGGGCGTCATCGCAGCCCGCTACCAACGGAACTGGGTATGGGTCGCGGCCATCGGGGTGATTCTGTTCATCGGCCTCTCGCGGCTCTACCTGGGAGTCCACTTCCCGCACGATGTTCTGGTCGGTTGGGCGCTTGGGTTTGTGATTCTGTGGGCCTTCGTCAAATTTTGGGATCCGGCGGCGGCGCGCTTGAAGAAGATGACTCTCGCCGCGCAGGCGTTGACCGCCTTCCTCGTCTCTGTGACGATGATTCTGTTGGCCGCGCTGGTGGTTTTCCTTTCGCGCGATTTTGTCGTCCCGGCGGATTGGATCGCCAACGCCATGCGCGAAGGCGGCGAAGAGCCCAATCCGTTAACCCTGAGCGGAATCTTTTCCTCGATGGGCACGCTCTTCGGACTCGGCTCCGGCGTGGCGTGGATCAACGCGCGGGGCGGCTTCTCCGCTGCGGGTCCGACGCTGAAGCGGGTTCTGCGTTACGTGGTCGGATTCGCGGGCGTGGCGATCCTGTACTACGGACTCAAGATGGTCTTTCCCTCCGGCGAGGACCTGGTCGCGCTCGCGTTCCGTTATATCCGCTACGCGTTCGTCGGTGTGTGGATGGCGGCGGGCGCGCCGTGGTTATTTACAAAAATGAAATTGGCCGGCAATGCGAATTCGTAGGCGTCCTTCTGTTATAATCCCCCCGCCTACGGCATTATCCTTTTTCCTGGACGTTTCATGACTCTCGAACGCGGCACACTACTACATAAACGATATCGTATTGTTGAGATCCTCGGGCAGGGCGGCATGGGGTCGGTCTATCGCGCGGTGGATGAAAACCTCGGCGTGGATGTGGCTCTCAAGGAAAACCTGTTCACCACCGATGAGTACGCGCGCCAGTTCCGTCTCGAGGCGGTCATCCTGGCGAACCTGCGCCATCCCAACCTGCCGCGCGTCTCCGATCATTTTGTGGTGGGCGAGCAGGGACAGTACCTCGTGATGGATTACATCGAGGGCGAAGACTTGCGCCAGCGCATGGAGCGCCTCGGCACGATCTCGGAGGATGAGGCGATCCTGATCGGCGCGGCCATGTGCGACGCGCTGGCTTACCTCCACACGCGCAAGCCTCCCATCTTGCACCGCGACCTGAAACCCGGCAATGTGAAGATCACGCCCGATGGTCATATCTTCCTTGTGGACTTTGGCCTTGCGAAGGTGGTGCAGGGCAGCCAAGCCACCACCACGGGCGCGCGCGCCATGACGCCCGGCTACTCTCCGCCCGAACAATACGGCACGGCCCGCACAGATCCGCGCACCGACATCTACTCGCTCGGCGCGACTCTCTACGCCGCCATGACCGGCATCATCCCCGAAGACGGGTTGGCGCGCGCCATGGACAACGCGCAACTCACTCCGCTTCGCAAGCGCAACCCGAAAATCTCGCGCCGGCTGGCGCAGGTGATCGAAAAAGCCATGTCCATTGATCCCGCCGAGCGTTACCAAACCGGCGAGGAATTCAAGCGCGCCCTGCTCAATTCCAAATCGAAGACTCAAAAAGTGACGGGCGAGTATGTGGTCGCGCCGCCTCCGCCCAGCGCGGAGGACGAGAGCCCGGCCCACCCGTCTGAGCCGCGCAGCGTCAGGCCGACCCCCTCCGGGCCGCGTCAGGAACCGCCCGCCGAGGAGAAACCATTCAAGCCGCCGCGGCGGAGACGTCAACGCAATGGATGTCTCCTGCCGGCGTTGATCCTTCTCATGCTGGTCGCCGCGGGGATCGTTTCGTGGTTCACCGTCCCGGGCTTGCCGGAACAGGCGAGTGGGTTGCTCGGTCTCGGGCCGAATCCTACCCACACGGCGCTTCCCACCGCCACCGACTTGGCGACAGAAGAGCAGCCTCCCTCCGTGATCCCCCCCGATTTCACTCCCACCGCGCTTCCGCCCGCCTTCACAGCCACGCCGACGTTTACCATCACGCCCGAATTCACGGCCACGCCGCTCATCACGCTCACTCCCTCGCCGACGCCGATCGGAGGCGGGTACGGTCAGTTCGCGTTCGCCTCGGCCCGCACGGGCGTGCCGCAAAGCTATCTGGCCGACGCTCGCGAAGGCAACACTCCCCAACCGCTGACGAACATTGTGTTGGGCGCATGCCAGCCGGCCTGGTCGCCGGATGGACTGAAACTTGCCTTCACGTCGCCGTGCGCTCAACGCGACGATAATTTCAAGAACGCCACCATTTACATTATGAACGCGGACGGAACCGGGATTGTCCCACTGTTGACCCAGCCCAGCGGCGACTTCGACCCGGCCTGGTCGCCGGATGGCAGCCGCATCGCGTTTGTGTCGCTGCGCGAGGGACGTCCGCGCATATTCATGGCCAACGTCGCCACCGGTGAGGCTATCGCATTGAGCCAACCGCTCGCGGATGTGGAGGAAATGCGTTATCCGGCCTGGTCGCCGACGGGCTACCAACTGACGTACACCGCCAAGCGTTTTGGCGTGTACCAGATTTGGGTGATGAGCGACACTGGCGACGGGCAGGATCAGGTTGTCCGCAGTGGGCAGGATTATTGGGATATGCATTCGGTTTGGTCGCCGGATGGATCCACCATCTGGTTCAGCCGCCGTCGCCTGGGAGCGGGAGGCATCTTCTACCTGGTGAATATCCGCTACGAGGAACGCTACGGCGAAGGGACGCGCCAGGATTTCGGCGGCCTGCCCATCTTTAACATTCATTTCTCCCCGGACGGATTCTGGATGATCTTCGAAGGCGATGAAGAGGAAGGCAACGCCGACATCTTCATCATGACCGCCTCCGGCGCCGACCGCACCCGCCTCACCATTGACCCCGGAACGGACTTCGACCCGGCCTGGAGGCCGATTGTCGCCCCATAATATAACAGGAGACGGCGCATCAAGCGCCGTCTCTTTTTTTACTTTCCTCGGTTTCCGCGTTTTCTTTGCCCGCGCGATGTTCATCTGCCGCGGTCTCCGTTCCTTTTTTATCGGGGCCGGGGGCGCGTTCCAGTTCCTTCTCTGCGGCGACGATCTTTTCCACTCTCCTGATGAATCTATCCAACGCCTGATCTAGCTCGTTCAATCCCTTCTCGGTATTCTCATAAAAAATGATTCGCAGGCCGCCAATATCGAAGGGAACGTCGCTCTTGGTTTGTGAGATCAGGATGGTCGGTTTTCCCAGCGTGTGCGCGATGCCGATCTCGTAAAAGACATTGGGATTACGACCGGTGCAGTCCGCCACGATGACATCTGCCCGGTTGATCGCTGACCAGATCTCGGAGATGATGGAGCCAGGACCGAAGAGATCGTCGGCCCGACCGCAACTGAGTCCGCGCCTTTCGCTGACGGTTTTGATGTGATCTTGGTAAATGGACAGATACTCGTCCGCGAAGGGCATGAGCACAAATACGCGCGGATATTCCACCGAGTCATCCGGTTTTCCAAAGATGGGTTGCGGCGGACGAGTCAATTTGATGTCCAATGCGCCTTCGATTTGAAATGCTCGGTCGGTCAACCGAAAGCGAATGTTTTTGGGAATGGTTCGTTTGAAGTTCTTAAAGGCAACCACCTTATCGTCTGAATCGGTTGCCTGGATCAATCCCCATTTTGCGAGATCCTTCAACGACTGCATTAGGAGGGAAATCGGCGTATCTCCCATATGCCAGCGCTTGACGCCGGTCACTTGCCGGATGTCCTCGAAAGTACAGTCCTTTTTCGATGCGATTCTTTTGAAGATCAGGATGGTTAGCTCGTCGGCCATGTTGCCTCTCGGTTGTGGGCTAAAAATAGTATACAACAAACTGGATTGTAGGGCGCAATGGAAAATTCTGATATATCGTTTATTGACTTGCCTCCCTGCGGCTGTTATCATTGTCCCTGTTCGATTAGCGCTCTCCGACTTTGAGCGCTAATTTGTCCGAAGAACCATGCCCACCCTCGCCGACCGCCAGCAAACCCTCCTGCTTCTCATCATCCGCGACTACATCGAGACTGCCCAACCCGTCGGCTCGAAGCGGCTGGTGGAACGCTACCGTCTTGACCTCAGTCCGGCCACCATCCGCAACGAGATGGCCGCCCTCACTGAGATGGGCTACCTGCGCCAGCCGCACACCTCCGCCGGCCGCGTCCCCACCGAAGAGGGCTACCGCCTCTTCGTGGCGCAAATGATGAACCAGGCCGAACTGCCCGAAACTGTCCAGCAGACCATCTCGCACCAGTTCTACCAGTCCCGTCCCGACGTGGAGCAGTGGATGACGCTGGCCGCTTCCGTCCTGGCGCACCAATCGCAGGGCGTGTCGCTCGTCACCGCGCCGCACCCCGAACGGGCGCGCTTCAAACACGTGGAATTAATTTCGACCCAGGGCCGACAAGTGTTGATGGTTCTCGTGACCGCCGGAGGCGAAGTCTCGCAACAGATTCTGACCCTCGCGGAACCTGTAACCCAGGAACGACTCAGCCAGACCGCAGCGCGTCTCTCCGCGACTCTGGGCGGGCGCGGCCTCGACGAGATTTCATCCACCCCCGCGCGTTCCGACGCGCTCGAACAAGACATTCTCACTCTCATCCTCGCCGACCTGCGTCGCAACGAAGACCGCGTCAGCGGACAGATCT
Organism: uncultured Anaerolineaceae bacterium; assembly: GCA_964625215.1. GTDB lineage: Bacteria > Chloroflexota > Anaerolineae > Anaerolineales > Villigracilaceae > Denitrolinea. Next base: position 25,103 of record CAZVAX010000026.1, read on the forward strand.
ACACCGACGGCCAGACCAACCTGCTGGCCGAACCCGAATTCGCCGAATCCGACGAAGCCCGCCGCGCCCTGAAACTCTTCGAGGAACGAAGCGCCTTGCAAGACCTCCTCGCTCGCACCTCCACCGGCTCCGCCGTCGGCGGACTGCAAGTCCTCATCGGCGGCGAAGGCGGCTGGGAAGAGTTACGCCAATGCTCGATGGTTCTCGCCCGCTACGGCGTGCCGGGACTCGCGACCGGTATGCTCGGCGTGCTTGGCCCGATGAGAATGTCCTACGCCAAAACAATTCCCACCGTGCGCTTCGTCGCTGGCTTGTTGTCCGATCTGGTGACGGAAAATATCGGTGGCGAATAAAGCCTTGTACACGGATTTCACGGACAAGAAAGATTTCACGGATTTTTTTAAAAACATCCGTGAAATCCGCGTAATCCGCGTAATCCGTGTACCGAATTTCTTTACGATGGAATCTGTATGACTGACAAAAAACACAAACACCACAAACCCAAAGAAGAGCAAGTCACTGGAACTCCTGTCGAAGCGACCGAGTTGCCTGAAACCGCGAACCAAGCCCAGGCCGATATCGAAGCGCTGACCAAGCGCCTCGAAGAGGCCGAAACACAAGCCGCGGAATATCGCGCCGACCTGCAACGCGAGCGCGCGGAGTTCGTCAATTACAAGAATCGCATCGTGCGCGATCAGGAAACGTCACGCGCCAACATGAAGGGCGACATCCTCCAAAAAATTCTGCCCGTGCTGGACGATCTGGAGCGCGCCCTGCAAAACCGTCCCGCGGACGATTCTTGGGCCGGCGGCATTGAGTTGATCGCGCGCAAGTTCCAGTCAGCGCTGGAGTCCGAGGGCGTGACGCGCATCGAAGCCGAGGGCAAGCCCTTCGACCCCAATTTTCACGAAGCCATCTCGCACGAACCGAACGGCGACGTTCCCAGCGAACACGTCATCGCGGTGGTGAGGAATGGGTATGTGATCGGTGAACGAGTCATTCGACCAGCATTGGTCAGGGTGGCGCAATAGCAGAGTGTCACGTGCCACGTGTCAGGTGTCAGGTTGCCTGCCGCGTGACCTGACACCTGACACTTGAAACTGGAGAACTTATTATGTCCAAAATCATTGGAATTGACCTCGGCACTACCAACTCTGTCGCGGCCTTCATGCAAGGCGGCGAACCGGTTGTCATCCCATCCGCGGAGGGAGAGCGACTTGTTCCCTCGGTCGTGGCGATCAACAAAAATGGCGAGCGTCTCGTCGGTCGCGTGGCGCGCAACCAGGCCATCACCAACCCCACCAACACCGTCTTCTCGATCAAGCGCTTCATGGGACGCAAGGCCGACGATCCCGAAGTGAGGCGCGCCAAAACGCTGGTGCCGTACGCGGTGGAAGCGGCCGCCAATGGCGATGTGCGCGTCAAGATGGCCGAGCGCGATTACAGCGCGCCCGAAGTCTCGGCGATGATCCTCGCCAAGATCAAAGCGGACGCGGAAGCCTACATCGGCGAGCCGATCACGCAGGCGGTCATCACTGTCCCGGCGTACTTTAACGACGCGCAACGCAACGCCACCAAGGACGCGGGCAAGATCGCCGGTCTCGAAGTGCTGCGCATCATCAACGAACCGACCGCCTCCTCCCTTGCGTACGGCCTCGACAAAAAGAAGAACGAAACCATCATCGTCTACGATCTCGGCGGCGGCACCTTCGATGTGTCCGTGCTGGAAGTGGGCGAGGGCGTCTTCGAAGTCAAATCCACCAGCGGCGATACTTTCCTCGGCGGCGACGATTTCGATCAGCGCCTGATGGATCACCTCGCTGATACGTTCAAAAAAGATAATGGCATTGACCTGCGTAACGACCGCCAGGCCCTGCAACGTTTGAAGGAAGCCGCCGAAAAGGCCAAGATCGAACTCTCGACCACCATGCAGACCGAGATCAACCTGCCCTACATCACCGCGGACGCCTCCGGCCCGAAGCACCTCGTCACCACCCTGACCCGCGCCAAGCTCGAACAATTGACCGGCGACCTCGTTGACCGGACGATCGGCCCGATCAAGCAGGCCCTGTCCGACGCGGGGTTGACGGCGGGACAGATCCACGAGATCGTCCTCGTCGGCGGCATGACGCGCATGCCCGCCGTGCAGGAAGTCGTCCGCAAGTTCTTTGGCAAGGAACCGCACAAGGGCGTCAATCCCGACGAAGTCGTCGCGATCGGCGCGGCGATTCAAGCGGGCGTACTTGGCGGCGAGGTGAAGGATATCCTCCTGCTCGACGTCACCCCCCTCTCGCTCTCCATCGAGACCTTGGGCGGGGTGGCCACGCCCCAGATCGAACGTAATACCACCATCCCGACTCGCAAGAGCCAGGTCTTCTCCACCGCGTCGGATAATCAAACGCAAGTTGAAATTCACGTCCTGCAGGGCGAACGCCCGATGGCGAATGACAACAAGTCGCTGGGTAAATTCATCCTCGACGGAATCCCGCCCGCGCCGCGCGGCATTCCGCAGATCGAAGTGACTTTTGATATCGACGCCAACGGCATCCTCAAAGTCACCGCGAAGGACAAGGCTACCGGACGAACACAACATATCACCATTACGGCGTCGTCTGGTCTGAGCGAATCTGAGGTGGAGAAAATGCGCAAGGACGCCGAGTCTCACGCGGAGGAGGATCGCAAGCGCAAGGAACTAATCGAAGCGCGCAACCAGGCCGATAACGCCGTCTACACCGCCGAGAAGGCCCTGCGCGAGTTCGGCGACAAAGTCCCATCAGAGATCAAGGCCGAGATCGAGGCCAAGTCCGCGGAGGTGAAGAAGGCCGCGGAAGGGGAGGACGCGGCCGCCATCAAGTCCGCGACGGAGGCGCTGGGGCTGGTCATCCAGAAGATCGGCGCGAGCGTGTACCAACAGCCCGAAACGGGCGCGCCCGGCCAGACCGGTCCGTCCGACGCGGGGCCGGATGTGGTCGAGGGCGAGGTGAAGGAGTAAGTCCAGTCGAAGGTCAAAGGTCAAAAGTCGCGAGACGACCGACCTTCGACTTTCGACTTTTGACTCACTATGAGCAACCGCGATTATTACGAAGTTCTGGGCGTCAACCGGAACGCGTCGGAAGATGAGATCAAAGGCGCGTTCCGTAAGTTGGCGCGCCAGTTTCACCCCGACGTGAACAAAGAGCCGGACGCCGAGGAGAAGTTCAAAGAGATCAACGAGGCCTACGGCGTTCTCTCGGACCAGGAGAAACGCGCCCGCTACGACCGCTTCGGCAAGGAGGGACTCGGCAATATGGGCGGCGGATTCCACGACTACACCATGGACTTCGGCGACCTGTTCGAGGAGATCTTCGGCCAGTTTGGATTCTCGTCGGGCCGGCGCGGCGGACGCAAAACCCCGCGGCGTGGACGCGACCTGCAAATGGAAGTGTCGCTCAAGTTCGAGGAGGCCGTCTTCGGCGTGGAGAAGGAGATCGAGTTCGCGCGCGACGAAACCTGCTCCACTTGCGGCGGCTCCGGCGCGGAACCGGGGACAACGCCCACGCGCTGCGCGACCTGCCAGGGTCAGGGCGAGGTGCGGCAAGTGCGGCAGACCTTCCTCGGCTCGATGGTGCAGACGGCGATCTGTCCTGCCTGCCAGGGACGCGGCGAAATTATCTCGTCGCCGTGCAAGACCTGTCGCGGCGGCGGGCTGGAACATAAGAAGGTCAAGAAAAAAGTCAGTATTCCCGCCGGGGTGGATCACGGCACGCAGATTCGACTCGCGGGGGAGGGCGGGCCGGGAGTCTACGGCGGGCCGATGGGCAACCTGTTCATCGTGTTGAACGTCCAGCCGCACAAGTATTTCAAGCGCCGCGAAAACGACATCCTGCTCAATCTCGACATCAACATCGCGCAGGCCACCCTCGGCGCGGACATCAAAGTGCCGACCCTGGATGGCGACGAAAAACTGCATATCCCCGCCGGGACTCAGCCAGGAAAAATTTTCCACATGCGCGGCAAGGGAGTTCCGCATTTACGGCGAAGCAGTCGCGGCGACCAGTTGGTGATTGTCAACGTGGAAGTGCCGACGAAACTGACAAAGGAACAGCGCGAGTTGATGGAGAAACTGGCCGCGACTCTCGGGACTCAGGTCAAGCCGAAGGAGAAGGGTTTTTTGGATTGGATTGGGGAGACGTTTGGAGGGTAGACAGTGATCAGTCATCAGCGATCAGTTTTCAGTGAGCAGATGTAAGTCCGCTCATTTTGCTATTTTTGGGTTTAGAATCTGTGTGGATAAAGGAGAACTCTCATGATCGTTTACCCGACACCCAGCGGGGCAATCACTCTTCCCGCCAGCTTGCGTCGCAAATACAACATCACCCCAAAGACCAAGATTGTTTTTATTGATAACGGTGACGAAATCATCCTTCGTCTCGTTACCAGTCAAGATGTACGGGACGTGAAGAGCGCGCCGGCAGATTCCAGTGAACGTCAGGTTCCCGATTCGGATACTGATTACTGATCACTGCACACTGTCACCATGCCCTCGCTCTTTTCCCTCACCCTCGTCGCCCTCGGCGGCGCGCTGGGATCGGTCTCCCGCTATTTGCTCGGCACGTGGATTCAGTCCACCAGCAAGAGCATTGACTTTCCCTTCGGCACGCTGACCGTGAATCTTCTCGGCTGTTTCGTGATCGGTTTTCTCGGTCAACTGGCGGAGGCGCGCGGCGCGTTCACGCCGGAGACGCGCGCGCTGGTCTTCTTCGGCGTACTCGGCGGGTTCACCACTTTTTCCTCGTTCGGCAACGACACGATCAACCTGTTGCGCGACGGCGAGACGCTCAACGCGCTGGTCAATGTCGGCGCGAACGTGGTTCTCGGTCTCGCGCTCGTGTGGCTCGGACGCACGGTCGCGTATTGGATTTGGAGATAACCCATGCAACTCCCACAAGAAGGCTCATTGCTTCGAATCTTCATTGGCGAGACGGACAAGGTCGGGCATAAGCCGCTCTACGAATGGATCGTCCTGCAAGCGCGCGAGCAGGGACTGGCCGGCGCGACCGTCCTGCGCGGCATGATGGGCTACGGCGCCAACACGCGCAAGATCCAAACCTTCCGCTTCGACACGCTCTCGGAAGATTTGCCCATCGTGGTCGAGATCGTGGACACGCAGGAGAACCTCGAAAAATTCCTGGACTTGATCGAACCCAAAATCACGGCGGGACTGGTCACACTCGAAAAGGCGCAAATCAAATTCTATCGCTCCGCCCACCGATGACTGATTACTGATGACTGATCACTGATGACTGATCACTGATGACTGATCACTCTCTTTTACACCCTTTTTACACCCACGCCATACTCCCCTAACCCCACAATTTTATACTGACAGCATCACAACCAAGGAGGTTGCTTCCATGAACAAAAAGATGCTGTTACAAAAATCGTTATTGGTCGCGTTGGCGGCCGCGCTTGTGGTGGCCGCGTTCCCGTTGACCGGCGTGTCCGCCGCGAGCGCGCCCGCCCAGGGTCCCACCAACGAACGGTTGGAGAACACCTGGCAGCGGATGTTGAAGGGCTACGAACGTCTCACGAATCTCTCCGAGAAGTCCGACGACCTCTTCGCCCGCGCCGACAAGATGATCGAGCGCCTCAAGTCCCTCGGCGTTGACACGGCCGAAGTGGAAACCGCGTTGGCCGATTTCGAGGCGGCGGTCAAAGAGGCCAAGCCGATCCTCGAAAGTTGCAAGGGCATCGTCAACTCGCACAAGGGATTCGACGACAACGGCAAGGTGACCGACCGCGCCCAGGCCATCCAAACCGTCGGCGACATGGGCTCGAAGTTGCAGGAAATCCGCAACCTGCTCGAAGACAAGGGCAAGACCCTGGCGGAGTTGGTCAAGTCGTTGCGCGAGCAGATTCTCCCCTCGGCCGCCGCCACTCCCTCCGCGCCCGACGAACGCTAAACGGACCTGCCCTCTCGTTCCCTCTGCCTCCCCTCTCCTTGATCGAGGAGGGGGGAGGCGCATGTTTGAATAGAGATTCAGCGAGTCAATCATCCCTGCGACCACCCGGCCATCAGACCATCAGACCATCAGACCATAAGACTATAAGACTATAAGACTATCCGACTCCCCTAACTTCGCTTAGAATCACATCACACATCTCAAAAGTAAGCGAGGCAGCCATGTTCACCTCTGAAGGCAAAAAGATCATCTCCACCGACCAGGCTCCGAAAGCAATTGGACCGTATTCGCAGGCCATCCAAATCGAGGGCTTGGTCTTCACCGCCGGGCAGATCGGACTCGATCCCGCCACGATGGAAATTGTCGAGGGCGGAGTCGAGGCGCAGACCCGCCAGGTTCTGACCAATCTCAAACGCGTGCTGGAAGCCGCCGACTCAGGCCTCAACTACGTGGTCAAAACCACCGTCTTCCTGACCGACATGGCGAACTTCGCGGCCATGAACGCGGTCTACTCCGAATTCTTCCCCGAGAATCCGCCGGCCCGCTCCACCGTCGCCGTCGTGGGACTTCCCAAGGGCGGCCTCGTGGAAATCGAAGCCGTCGCGCTCCTCTCTCCTCCGCACGGCGACTGATGCCCCAAGACCTCATCCTCCTCGTAGACGACGAGCCTTCCATCCAGCAACTCGCGCAAATGTATTTGGAACGCGAGGGCTTCCGCGTCAAGACCGCCTCCGATGGGGAGGCGGCCCTCTCCAGCGTCTCGGCCCTCCATCCGGCCCTGATCGTCCTCGATGTAATGCTTCCCAAACTGGATGGGTTCGAGGTTTGCAAGCGATTGCGCCAGCAGGACAACTCCGTGCCAATCCTCATGCTCACCGCCCGCGACGACGACGTGGACAAGATCCTCGGCCTCGAACTCGGCGCCGACGACTACCTGACCAAACCCTTCAACCCGCGCGAACTCGTCGCCCGCGTCAAGGCCATCCTGCGCCGCGGCGCGCGGACCATCAAACCGGATGCGGCCCCCCTGACCCTCTCAGACCTCACGATTGACCCTGCCAGCCGCGAAGTTCGCCTCGGCGCGCGAACCCTCGACCTGCGCACCCAGGAATTCGACCTGCTCCTCACCCTGGCGGAGGCGCGCGGCCGCGTCCTCACCCGCGAGCAGTTGCTCCAACAAGCCTGGGGCTTCGACTTCTACGGCCAGACCCGCACGGTGGACGTCCACGTGGCGCATCTGCGCAAGAAGTTGGAGGGAAGCAAGGTTCACATTGAAACGGTCACGGGTGTCGGGTACAAACTTGTGGTTGGATAAGGTACACAGGTAGACAGGTACACACGGAACACGCCCCAGGCGCCCTAACTTCTAACTCGCATCTTCTAACCACTCACTGCTCACTGATCACTGTATGTTCTCCACCCTCCGTTCCCGCCTCTGGCTGACTTACGCCTTGCTCGTCTTCACCGCGGTGTCTGTGGTGGCGATTGTGCTGCTGGTGTATCTCATCCGCAACCCGTTGGCCTATCGCCAAACGTTGGAACGCGTGCGCGCCGCGGAGAAATTGATGGCGAAGCGCGTCTTCGACTCCTCCTCCGAACGGACCGAGTTCGCCTCGCTCGATTCCATCGCCCAAACATTTGATGTGCGCGCAGTCGTCTTCTCCGCCGATGGGGGAACGATCTTGCGCGATACGCTTCCGATGAGCGCTCCCCTGTCATTGCCGACGGAGGGGGCATTCAAGAAGAAATTGCCTCTCACTCGCGACTCGCAAGGGAACGCCTGGCTGTATTCCATGTCCACGCTGCCGAATGGGGATATTTTGCTGGTGGCCGCGCCGCGTCCGCGCGTGGCGGGATTGGCCCTGTTCGCGGACGAACTCCTGCCGTTGTTTTTGCAGGGCGGCGCGATCGCGCTCCTGCTTTCGCTGGCGCTGGCCTTCCTCATCGCGCGTTGGGTGGCCGATCCGCTTCAGAAGATGCTGAGCGCGGCGCGCGATTTCCCCGGGGGCGAGTCGGCGCCGGTGAGGCCGGGCGGCCCGCGCGAGGTCCAGGAAGTGATGCGGGCTTTCAATTCCATGATCGGACGCGTGAGCGATAGTCAGGCCTCCCAGCGCGAGTTCGTCGCGAACGTCTCGCATGAGTTGAAGACGCCGCTCACCTCCATTCAGGGATTCGCGCAGGCCATCCTGGATGGGACGGCGGAGTCGCCGGAGGCGCGGCGGCAGGCGGTGGAGGTGATTCTGGCTGAGTCGTCGCGGATGCACCGCATGGTGTTGGATCTGCTCGATTTGGCGCGGCTGGACGCCGGGACAGCGGATTTGAAGATGGCGTCGGTGGATGTGGGTTTGCTGCTCCACGGCGTGGCGGAGAAATTCGCGCCGCTCGCTAAACAGGCCGGCGTGACGATCTCCGTCCGCGCGGACGACCTGCCTCCTGTGGAGGGCGATGGCGACCGGCTGGCGCAGGTGTTTACCAATTTGGTGGACAATGCTTTGAAGTTCACTCCCTCCCGCGGGTCCGTGACGCTTTCGGCGCGGCGGGCCGGCGGGACGTTGGAGGCGGAGGTACGCGACACGGGGGTGGGGATCGCGCCCGAGGCCTTGCAACACGTATTCGACCGTTTCTATCAGGCGGACGCTTCGCGCGCCCGCAAGGAACGCCAGGGGGCTGGGCTGGGGTTGGCGATTGCCCGGGAAATTGTGGGGGCGCATGGTGGTAAAATTAGCGTCCGAAGCCAGCCAGGGCAGGGAACTGCGTTTACACTAAGCCTGCCCTTGGTTCAGCCGGATGCGATTACCGTTATTTCCCGGAAGTAGGTGACGAAGTACGAAATACGCATGGTTGACGACGTATTCCGTACTTCGTTCTGCGTAACCCATGCCAACCGTTTCGATCATTATTCCCTGCTACAACGAGGAAGCCACCATTTACGACACGCTGCAAGCCGTCCACGCGCAGACCTATCCGCGCGCCCAGATGGAAGTGGTGATCGCCGACGCGCTTTCGAAGGATCGCACGCGCGAACGCATCGCCGAATTCCAGCAGGCGCATCCCGACCTGCCCGTGCGGGTGGTGGACAATGCCCGGCGCATCATCCCCGCCGCGCTCAACCGGGCCATCGAGGCCGCGCAGGGCGAGATCATTGTCCGCATGGACGCGCACTCGAAGCCGTATCCCGATTATGTGGAACGCTGCGTGCGCGCCCTGGAGGAGGGACGCGGCGACAATGTGGGCGGCGTGTGGGAGATTCGCGCCGGCGCGCCCGGCTGGATGGCGGAGGGAATCGCCGTCGCGGCGGCGCATCCGCTGGGGGCGGGGGATGCGGCGTATCGTCTCGACCCCGAAGCGGGTCCGGAAGATACGGTCCCGTTCGGCGCGTTCCGCAAGTCGCTGGTGGAGCGAATCGGCAAGTTCGATGAGTCGTTGTTGACGAACGAAGATTACGAGTTCAACGCCCGCATTCGCAAGGCGGGCGGCGTGGTGTGGCTCGATCCGCAGATCCGCTCGGTGTATTACGCGCGCCCGACATTCGTTCATCTGGCGCGGCAATACTGGCGTTACGGTTTTTGGAAGTGGCGCATGTTGCGGCGCTATCCGGGTTCACTGCGCTGGAGGCAGGCGCTCCCGCCGATCTTTGTGGCAAGCCTGCTGTTGATCGGCGGCCTTGCGACCTATCGCTCTGTGCCGCGTCGCTGGCTGGCGACGGAATTATTCATCTATGGTTTGATCCTGGGCCTGGCAGGGTTGTTTAGGGCGGCCCGACTTAAAAAGTTTCATTACATCGTGAGTATGCCGCTGGCCCTGGCCATGATGCATTTCGCTTGGGGCGGGGGATTTTTATGGAGCATGATTTCGATCTTTCCGCGCGAGAAAAAACGGAATGGCTGAAAAGACCGGCCGTCCTGTGGGCCTTCGGCTTCGTCCGAACGAGCACCGCGTCATCCTGGTTCTCGGCGACTTGATCGCCGCCGGGTTGTCAACGGTGGGCGCGTACTATACCTGGTGGGGTTATTCGCTTTACAAGTTGGTGCAGAGCGGCATAGCGCTGTCGCGCGCCCTTAAATTCACGCCCAGCGTGGATGTTCCGTTCTGGTTCTATCTTCTGCCCCTGGTTTGGGTGATGTTGATGATAGACCTGTATGATCCTCACGCCGCGGCCAATCGCCGCCGCACCCTGCGCGGGATCGCCGTGGCCGCCTTCCTGGGATTGGTGTTGTACTCGCTGGTCTTTATCACGTACAGCGACCCCGAATCGCTGCCGCGTATCATCGTGGGCGCGTTCCTCTTTTACGCATCGCTCTTGACCCTGGGCTGGCGCGCCCTCTACATTCGTTTGTACACTGCCTCGGGTTTTCAACGCCGCGTCCTCGTGGTGGGCGCGGGCAAGGCCGGGCGGACGCTGGCGCGGCTGTATCATAAAATGAATCCGCCGCCCTTCCAGTTCGTTGGTTTCATTGACGATGACGCCGACAAAGTTCTCAGGAATTTCGAGAGTTTTCCCATTCTTGGCAACAGTTCGCAATTGTTGCAAGTCATCGAGGATCATCGCATCTCCGATATCGTGATCGGCATCATGGGAGTCATGCGCGGCATCACTTTCCAGTCCGTGTTGGACGCGCAGGAACGCGGCGTGGAAATCGTGCCAATGCCGACCCTCTACGAAGAGATGACCGGGCGCGTCCCCATCCAGCATCTCGAGTCGGATTGGCTGATCCGCTCCTTCGTGGACCAGGCGCGGGTGACCGGTTTCTACGAAATGTTCAAACGCGCATTGGATATCGTCGGAGGAATCGTCGGCCTGCTCATCTTTGCGCTTATCTTTCCGTTCGCCGCCATCGCCACCCTGATTGACACCGGCTTACCGATCTTCTATTCCCAAGAGCGCCTCGGCAAGAGCGCCTCCATTTTTATGATCCACAAATTCCGCACCATGCACCAAAACGCCGAGGCGGACGGCAAGGCGCGCTTGGCGAGCGAGAATGACCCGCGCGTGACGCGCGTCGGCAACTTCCTGCGCAAGACGCGCATTGACGAACTGCCCCAATTCTGGAACGTGTTGCGCGGCGAGATGAGTCTGGTCGGCCCGCGCGCCGAACGCCCGGAGTTGGTGGCCGAGTTCCAGAAGCAGATTCCATTTTATCGCGCCCGCCTCCTGGTCAAGCCCGGACTCTCCGGCTGGGCGCAGATCAACTATGGTTACGTCGCCTCCGTCACCGAGACGGCGGTCAAATTAGAATATGATCTCTACTACATCAAGCATCGCACCTTGATGATGGATATTCAAATCATACTTCGCACCATCGGCACGGCGGTTCGAGGGGAGGGGAGGTAACATGAACATCCTCGTCACCGGCGGCGCGGGCTTTATCGGCTCGCACATCGTCCGAACTCTACTTGAACGCGGCGACACCGTCCGCGTGTTGGACAACTTCTCCACCGGCAAGCGCGAAAACCTGGCGGGACTCGACATTGACTTGGTAGAAGCCGACCTACGCGACGCCTCGCGCGTGACCCAGGCCTGCCGCGGCATGGACGCGATCTTCCACGAAGCCGCGTTCGTCTCCGTCCCGCAATCCATGAAAGAGCCGTTGGAGTGCTTCGACGTGAACGTGACTGGCACAGCCACACTCTTTCAAGCCGCGCACAAATACGGCGTGAAGCGCGTCGTCTTCGCCACCAGCGCCGCCGTCTACGGCGACTCGGACGATTACCCGCTTTCCGAAGAAACTCCGCTCCGTCCGCTCTCGCCCTACGCCGCCTCCAAGCGCGTGGATGAGATCTACGGTCAGCTTTACACCGCTTCTTTCGGACTCGAAGTGGTTGCCCTGCGCTACTTCAACGTCTACGGCCCGCGCCAGCGACCGGACTCGCAATACGCCGCGGCCGTCCCCATCTTCATCCGCCGCCTGCTCGAGGATAAACCCATCACCATCTTCGGCGATGGCGGCCAGACGCGCGACCTGATCTATGTCGCGGATGTGGTGCGCGCCAACCTGGTCGCCGCCGAACATCCCGCCGCGCCGGGTCAAATTTTCAACATCTGCACCGGCGTCGAGACGCGCATCATTGACCTGGTCGAAGTTTTGCAAGACCTCTTCCCATCCGCGCCCCAACCCGAATTTGCCGAGCCGCGTGCCGGTGACATTTACCGTTCCATTGGCTCCGCCCATAAAGCCGCCGAGACGATCAATTTCCGCGCAGAGGTTTCGCTGGAAGAAGGGTTGAAACAAACAGTAGATTGGATGAAATCAGAAACGGGACGCAGAATTTCTTGAAACACAAAGTACACAACACTTGCACCGCGCTGCGTTTGGTGCAGTGCAGGTGAGGCGACGAAGGAAGAGCGCACGAAGGAAAAATACTTTGTGTCCCTTTGGGTGTACTTGGTGGCCTTTGTGTTTAGGTTTTTTCGCGGGGTATAATTGCGGCAGGTTCAAAAGAAAGAGAGGCCTGAATGTTACAAACCATTGAAGCGGTAGTTGATGAAAAAGGGAATCTGCGATTTCTCGAACCCATTCATTTGTCAAAGAAGCGACGGGCAATTGTCACTATTCTCGATGAAGAGCCGATGGACGAGGCGTTCGATCTTGCGCTGTTGAGCGAAGCGGCCCTCGCGACGGACTGGTTGCGGCCCGAGGAGGATAAAGCATGGTCACACTTGGCCCAGCTGCCGTCGTTGTAATTCCATTTCCGTTCTCCGATTTATCAGGCGTCAAACTACGTCCCGCAATCGTCATGGCCGACGCGGGGCGCGGCGACTGGCTCTTGTGCCAGGTGACCAGCAATCCATACAGCGACCCGGGCGCGATCCGAGTTACGGGGGAAGATATGCAGAAAGGCGCGCTGACCTCCGAAGTCAGTTTTGCGCGACCCATCAAACTATTCACGGCAAACGAAAGCGTCATGGTAAAGCAGGTTGCCATCTTGAAGGCTGAAACATTCAAAACGCTTTTGGACGCGACCATCGACGCGCTACGGAAGAATATGCCGAAGTAAAGTGGAATATAACAACGGATTCGCGGAATTTAACGGATCGAATCCGTTTCATTCCACATATCCGTGTTCTCAACGGAGTCACCATGTCCAACCTCATCGGCAAATCCCTCGGACGCTACCACATCCTCGAGCCACTCGGCGAGGGTGGGATGGCGGTTGTCTACAAAGCCTATGACACGCGTCTCGAAACGGACGTGGCCGTGAAAGTCATCCGCACGGAGAACATCCTGCCGAGCGTGTTGGAACGGTCGTTGAAACGCTTCGAGCGCGAAGCCAAGTCTCTGGCACGACTGACCCATCCCAACATCGTCAAAGTGACAGACTACGGCGAGTTCGAGGGTAAGCCGTATTTGGTAATGCCATATCTCCCCGGCGGGACGCTTAAGGATCGTATTAAGCAGGGACAAATCCCCTGGCAGGAAGCGGTTCGCCTCATCCTTCCCATCGCGCAAGCGCTGGAATACGCGCACGAACACAACATCATCCACCGCGACGTTAAACCATCGAATATTCTTCTGACCGAAAAAGGCCAGCCGATGTTGACCGACTTTGGCGTAGCCAAGTTATTCGACATGGAGTCCACCGCCGACCTGACCGGCACCGGCATGGGCGTTGGCACGCCCGAATACATGGCTCCCGAGCAATGGCAGGGACAGGTCAGCGCGCAGACGGATGTCTACGCGTTGGGGGTGGTGCTGTACGAGATGGTCACGGGGAGGAGACCGTACACCGCGGATACACCCGCGGCGTTGTTGATAAAACAGACCAATGATCCCTTGCCGAGGCCGAAGCAATTTGTGCCAGGGTTGCCAGACGCAATGGAAAAGGCGATTATCAAAGCATTGGCGAAGCAATCTGTAACCCGTTACCAAAATATAGCTGTATTTTCTGACGCATTGGAAGGAGTGATTCCTGAAAAGACAAGAATCGACGCACCCTTGCCGCAACTAATTCGCGCGATTCCACAACAACCTTTACTTCCAACACTTGTAGCCAAGGCTGTGTCTTGGCCGGGTGAGAAAAAGTCCATGTTTTTTAAATGGCTAATTGATATCATAGGCATTGTTTTTATCGCAGTTCTGGTGGGCTTACTAAATGGTTCCCCCACTAAGCACCTTCCCATTACAACGTCAACGGCAATTTTTTTACCTAGTACGACTTTGATTACGATAGAAATACCAACTATTACAAAATCACCTACTGAACCCCCAGTTTATACAATGCCGTCCACTAAGACATCTATAGAAGCAACTACCGAGGAGATTACTGATGCCAAGGGAGTTGTTATGCAACTTGTTCCCGCTGGGGAATTCACGATGGGAAGCGACAACAATGATGATGACGAGAAACCCATTCATCAGGTATATCTTGACACCTACTATATGGACAAGTACGAAGTGACCAACAGACTTTACCATGTTTGTGCGTCCGCAGGCATATGCGACCCGCCGCGCGACACTAGTTCCGTCACGCGCGCAAGCTACTATGGAAATTCACAATTTGCAAACTACCCCGTGATCAATGTGGACTGGTACCAAGCAAAAGCATACTGTATTTGGCGCGGGGCAAGACTACCAACTGAAGCCGAATGGGAGAAGGCAGCGCGCGGCACAGATGGGCTAACATATCCGTGGGGAGAAGGGATCAATTGCGGTAAAGCCAATTATTGGGGAAAGGAAAGTGGATGTGTTGGTGATACGACCGAAGTTGGTCGTTATCCAAACGGAATAAGTCCTTATGGGATTTTCGACATGGCTGGAAACGTTTGGGAGTGGATAGCGGATTGGTACTCAGAAACCTACTATCAGAATTCACCCTTCGAGAATCCCATTGGTTTGAGTTCAGGAAAATATCGGGGGCTACGAGGCGGTTCGTGGGGTTACCTTCAGTATGGAACTCGCGCGTCAGATCGCTTTTGGGTCGAGCCTTTCGACTGGAGTGCCAGCATCGGATTCCGTTGTGCCATCTCTGCCCAATAGGAAAACGAAATGCCTAATCTCGTTAGCAAATCCTTCGGACACTATCACATCCTCGGGCGACTCGACGAAGGCGAAAGCCCAAATACGCAATATGCAACACGCGCCATTCGTCTTTCATCTTTCATCTTTCTTCTTTCATCCTTATGATCCGTAACCGCTTCGTCCTCCTCCTCGGCCTCCTCCTCATCATCCTCTCGGTGTTGGGATGGCGAACAGTGACCAGCGGATGTTAAACGGATAAGCGGATGGATGGCGGCGTATCCGTTTATCCGCTCGGTATCCGCTGGTCATTGTTACTCCCTCCTCAATCAACTTGGCGAGTAACAAAAGCCAATCTTCAGAAGTCTAAAAACGGAACACGACCATTCATAATTCATAATTCAGAATTCTCTACCGTACAAGACTTGTTACTTCTGGCAGGCTAAAAAGGAAGACGGGTT